>CAZIVZ010000195.1:0-6396 GCA_964542495.1 uncultured Aquihabitans sp. | reverse complement strand
CCAGGAGTACGTGGTGGTGCGCGACGACCTCTTCACCACGGTGATCCCCGACGTCGACGACCAGCTCGCCATGCTCTCGGTGTACGGCTCCACCGGGGCCACGGCCTACTTCGGGATGACCGACATCGGCCGGCCCCAGCCGGGCGAGACGGTGGTGGTGTCGGCGGCGGCCGGCGCCACCGGTTCGCTCGCCGGGCAGATCGCCAAGATCGCGGGGGCCCGGGTGGTGGGCATCGCCGGTGGACCCGAGAAGTGCCGGGTGGTGGTGGAGGAGTTCGGCTTCGACGCCTGCATCGACCATCGTGAGCCAGACCTTGCCGGCGCCCTGCGCGAGCACTGTCCCGATCGGGTCGACGTGTACTTCGACAACGTGGGCGGCCCCATCCTCGACGCCGTGCTCGGCCGCCTGGCCCAGGGCGGACGGGTGGCGCTGTGCGGGGTGATCTCGAGCTACCTCACCGGCGACCATCCGGGCCCGGCCAACTACGTCAACCTGCTGGCGCGCTGCGGGACCATGTCCGGCTTCAACACGCTGCACAACTGGGACCGGTTCCCGGAGGCGTTCGAGGCGCTGCGCCGTTGGGAGGCCGAGGGCCGCCTGGTGCACCGCGAGCAGGTGCACCCCGGGCTGGACCACGCCGTCGAGGCGCTCAACGGCCTGTTCACCGGGGCGAACATCGGCAAGACGGTGGTCAAGATCAGCGAACCAACCCCCGCATCTGCGAGGTAAGGAGCTGCGATACCCTGCTTCTGCGGCCGCCCGCCTGGGGTGCCCGGACCAAGGACGCGACCCATGACCAAGACCCTGCGGACCCTCGCCCTGGTGTCGGCGGGCCTCGCCATGGCCCTCGTCGGCTGCGGCAGCGACTCCGAAGGCGCCACCACCGACGCCCCCTCGTCCACCACCGCCGCCACCTCGAGCTCGACCTCGGCGGTGGCTCCGGCGCTCGACGGCGAGATCACGGTGTCGGCGGCGGCGTCGCTCACCGAGGCGTACACCCAGATCGGCGAGGCCTTCGAGACCGTCAACCCCGACGCCACGGTCACCTTCAACTTCGACTCGTCGGGCACGCTCGCCCAGCAGATCCTCGACGGCGCGCCGGTCGACGTCTTCGCGTCGGCCGACGAGGCCAACATGGCGAAGCTCACCGAGGCCGACCTCATCGCCGGCGAGCCCACCGTGTTCGCCCGCAACCAGCTCGCCATCGTCACCAAGCCCGGCAACCCGGCGGGCATCGCCACCCTCGCCGACCTCGCCGACGCCGGGGTCATCGCGCTCTGCGAGCCCAGCGCGCCGTGCGGGAGGTTCGCGGCCCAGGTGCTGGCCGATGCCGGGGTGACCATCCCCGACACGAGCGTGACCCTCGGCCAGAACGTGAAGGCCACCCTCACGGCCGTGTCCGAGGGCGACGCGGTGGCCGGCATCGTCTACGTCACCGACGCCGCCGCGACAGGCGACGCCGTGACCACCGTCGAGCTCCCCGAGGCGCAGAACGTCATCGCCACGTACCCCGTGGGCGTGCTGGCCGGCTCTGGCCACGCCGACGTCGCCCGGGCCTTCGCCGACTTCGTCTCGAGCGACGAGGCCCAGCGGGTGCTGAAGGAGCTCGGGTTCCTCCCGCCGACGTGACCTCCGCCCGGCCCCGACGGCCGCCCTGGCCGATCCTGGTGGCCGCCGGGCTCGCCCTCGCCTTCTTCTCGCTGCCGCTCGTCGGGATCGTCCAGCGGGCGGACTGGGCGAACCTCCTCCACGACCTCCGGACCCCCGCCGCCGGCGAGGCCCTGCGCCTCTCGCTGGTCACGTCGCTGGCCTCCGCCGCCCTGAGCGTGGTCCTCGGCATCCCGCTGGCCTGGGTGCTCGCCCGGTCGACGTTCCGGGGCCTCGGGCTGGTACGGGGCCTCGTGCTGCTCCCCATGGTGCTCCCGCCCGTGGTCGGCGGCGTGGCCCTGCTCAGCGCGTTCAGCCTCCGGAGCCCGGTCGGCGGCCTGCTCCACGATGCCTTCGGGCTGCAGCTCACCTTCCACCCCGCCGGGGTCGTGCTCGCCGAGACCTTCGTGGCCATGCCCTTCCTGGTGATCACGGTGGAGGCGGCGCTGCGCAACCTCGATCCGCGCTACGAGGAGGTGGCCGCCGGGCTCGGGGCGTCCCGGCTCACCGTGTTCCGGCGGGTGACGCTGCCGCTGGTGGCACCGTCGGTGGTGGCCGGCACCGTGCTGGCGTGGGCGCGGGCGCTCGGCGAGTTCGGGGCCACCATCACCTTCGCCGGCAACATCGCCGGACGGACCCAGACGCTGCCCCTCGCCGTCTACCTCGCGCTGGAGACCGACCAGGACACGGCCATCGCGCTGAGCCTGGTGCTGCTCGCCATCTCCTTCCTGGTCCTGGTGGGGCTGCGCGGCCGCTGGCTGGGGCGCTCGTGAGGCTGGACGCCCGGGTGCAGGTGCAGCTCGGCTCGCTCGACCTCGACGTCGACCTCCAGGTGGAGCCGGGGGCGGTCACGGCCGTGCTCGGCCCGAACGGATCCGGCAAGACCACGCTGCTGCGCGCCGTCGCCGGGTTCCAGCCGATCTCGGGCGGACGCGTCTGCGTCGGGGACCGCACCCTCGACGAGCCCGCCACCGCCACGTTCGTGCCCCCCGAAGCCCGGCGCGTGGCCGTGGTCCACCAGGACTTCGTGCTCTTCCCCCACCTGCGGGTGGTGGACAACGTGGCGTTCGGACCTCGCTCCCTCGGGGTGGCGCGCCGAGACGCCGATCGCCTCGCCCTCGAATGGCTGGAACGGATGGACCTCACCGACCACGCGTCCCTCCGGCCCGCAGCGTTGTCGGGCGGCCAGGCCCAGCGGGTGGCCCTCGCTCGGGCGCTGGCCGCCGATCCCGAGGTGCTCCTGCTCGACGAACCGCTCTCCGCGCTCGACGTGACCACGCGGGCCACCACCCGGCGCGACCTCCGCCGCCACCTCGACCACTTCTCCGGCGCCACCGTGGTCGTCACCCACGACCCGCTCGACGCCCTCCTCCTGGCCGGCCGGGTGGTGGTGCTCGAGGGGGGCCACGTCACCCAGGCCGGTTCGGTGGCGGAGCTCACCAGCCACCCGCGCACCCGCTACGTGGCCGACCTCATCGGCACCAACCTGCTGCGGGGCGTGGCCGACGGCCTCGTGGTGCGGTGCGACGGCGCCGCGGTGGAGGTGGCCGAGCCGGCATCGGGCCCGGTCCTGCTCACGATCGCGCCCCGCGCCGTCACCGTGTACACCCGCCGGCCCGAGGGCAGCGCCCGCAACGTGTGGCCGGGCACCGTCGCCGCCATCGACCTGCTCGGCGAGCGGGCTCGCGTCCACGTGACCGGCCCCGTGGCCCTCGTGGCCGAGATCACCCCCGCCGCGGTCGTGGCCCTCGACCTCCAGGTGGGCAGCCCCGTCTGGACCAGCGCCAAAGCCACCGAGCTCACCACCTACCCCGCCTGACCCCCAACCCAGGCGAATGTGGTGTGTGGGAGCGACGTTCCGGTCGGTCTCGCGCGTGAGGTTCACGCCCCGCCGGGGACCACCCCGCCGGTTGCCGACCCATCCGCTCCTGGTCGTGGGGTAAGCCACGTCCATGGACCTCAACGCACTGCTGCTCGAGCAGCTCACCTACCACTGGGAGAACCAGGCCCGCCCGCGACTCGACGACCTGTCCGACGCGGAGTACCGGTGGGAGCCTGCACCGAACGCCTGGACCCTCCGGCGCCGAGGCGAGGCCCGCTCGGCCATGGCCGCCGGCGGCGGCGAGTGGGTGCTCGACTTCGAGTACCCGGAGCCCGACCCCAGCCCCGTGCCCACGATCGCCTGGCGGCTCGGCCACGTGATCGTCGGGGTGTTCGCCATGCGGAACGCGTCGCACTTCGGCGGCGAGGCGATCGACTACGCCAGCGCCCAGTGGGCACCCGATGCCGACGGGGCGCTCGCCCAGCTCGACGCGGCCTACGCCGGGTGGGTCGACGGGGTCCGCAGCCTCGGCGAGGCCCGACTCGCCGAGCCGGTGGGCGCGAGCGAAGGGCCCTTCGCCGCCCTGCCCTATGGCGCGCTGGTGCTGCACATCAACCGCGAGGCCATCCACCACCTGGCCGAGGTGGCCCTCCTGCGCGACCTCTACCGCGCCGCTCACTGACCTGCCCGCGCGGTCGTGTGGGTGTGGCGCGCGCTGCCGGCGAACCGCGGGAATCGTGGTGAGACAAGGGTTTGCGAGCCTCAGCTGACGTCGTCCCAGGTCACGGGATCGCGGTGGACGCGACCGAAGCGGTCTGCTTCCATCGGCTGGGTGCCCGTCGCTCCCGCTTCCAACCCCGAGGCTCGCGCGGGGTGGGTCACCGAGGGAGCCCGGCTCCGGCTCGTCGACCGCGCCGGCCGCGGTCTGGCCTTCGACATCGTCGACGGTCGGCTGCGCGCCGGCCCCGTGCTCCTCGCGGGGCGGGCGCCGACGGACCTGTCGGCGCAGCCCGGGGCGATCCGGGCTCTGCTGGCCGAACAGGCGGGTGGAGGCCTCTCGGTGACCGCCACCGAGGTGGCTGCCCGCGTCGCCGACCACATCGACGACCACGGCGGCTGGACACCCACCGGCCCTCGCCGCCGGAACCTGGTGACCGTGCTGCTCGGAGGTGCCTTCCCGCTGGCCGGCTCGGCGATGGCGCTCGGGGCCGGCCCGGTGGACGAGCTCCCGCGCTGGGCAGTGCCCGCGCTCCGCGAGCGGACCGCAGCCGACGCCGCACGGATCGCGTTCGGTACCCGGGCCACCCGTCCGGTGGTGGCTGCGCTCGCTCGCTCGCTCGTGCCCTCCCCCACGACTGCCGGCCCCGGCGACCGCGCCGAGCAGGGACCGGAGCCCAACCCCTCGGGCTTGCCCTCCATCGCCTTGATGCCGCTGGCGCTCGCCTGCATGGCGGCCGACGCGCTCGAGCCCGACCGGCTCGCCGTGGTCCTTCGCGCCACCGATCACCATCACCCGCCGCCCTCGTGGCCCCGCAACGACGACGTCGCCCTGGTCCGAGCAACCGCGCCCTCGCTCGGGGCCACCCGGCTGGAGCGGATGCTGGTGGACGCCGCCGCCACGGCCGACGGTCCGGTGCGCCTGGTCGAGACGGTGCGGATGTGGCGCTCGGTCCACCAGCTGCTCCACGGCCGCATCCCGACCCGACTCGCCGACGTGGCCGACTGCTGCCGGGCCGCCATGCCCACCGATCCCGTCGATCGCCCATCGCTCGTGCGGGGGTGGAGCCCGCCGTCCCGCGGTGCCCCACGCCTCGGGCCACGATCCACCGGGGCCGTCGGCGCGCCGCCCCGACCCCGTCGGGCACCCACCGCCGTCCGCGGACCCATCGGCCGACCGCTGATCGCTGAGCCGGGGCCGGCACCACCGGCCCGTGCGCCCCATCACCAGCCGCGCGTGCCTCCGCCGGGCCTGGACCTGCCCATGGCCCCCACCGAGGTGATCCCGCGCGACGCGGCCACCCGAGCGATCGACGGCCTCGACACCGGCGGGTACACCCTGCGCGTCCCCCGCACCGGACGGGACCTCCAGTCATGGGGTGAGCGCATGGGGAACTGCCTGGCCACCTACACGTCGGCCGCGATGGCCGGCCGCAGCACGATCGTGGGGGTGTTCAGCGACCACCGGATCGTCGCCTGCATGGAGATCGACCCGAGCCAGCGCGTCCGGCAGTTCGTCGGGCGGGCCAACACCCCACCCGACCCTGCGCTCGAGGCCGAGGTGCTCGGGACGCTGCGGCGCCATGGTGTGGTGGCGCCGCAGCCGGTGGGTTCGACCGCCGCTCGCTGAACTTCACGCGCGAGATCGACCGGAACGTCGCTCCCACACACCACATTCGCTTGGGTTGAGCGGGGGCGAGGTGGGGTCAGGCGGCGGAGGTGACGGTGATCTGGTGGTCGGGGGTGGCGTCGACGGTGATCGTGGCGCCGTCGGGCACCTCGCCCTCCAGCAGCAAGACGGCGAGGCGGTCGCCGATCTCACGCTGGATGACCCGCTTGAGCGGCCGCGCACCGAAGGCCGGGTCGAAGCCCTCCTTGGCCAGGACCGCCTCGGCCTCCGCGGTGACCACCAGGACCATCCGGCGCTGGGCCAGGCGCTGGCGCAGCCCTTCGAGCTGGATCTCCACGATGTGGGAGAGGTCGGTCTCGGTGAGCGAGCGGAAGCGCACGATCTCGTCGATCCGGTTGACGAACTCGGGCTTGAACAGCGTGAGCGGGTCTCCCGGCAGGTTCGACGTCATGATCAGCACGGTGTTGGTGAAGTCGACCGTGCGGCCCTGGCCGTCGGTGAGGCGGCCGTCGTCGAGCACCTGGAGCAGCACGTTGAACACGTCGGGGTGCGCCTTCTCGACCTCGTCGAGCAGCACGA
>CAZIVZ010000194.1:0-6432 GCA_964542495.1 uncultured Aquihabitans sp. | reverse complement strand
CGTCGACCAGCTGCTGGTCTCCCGTGTAGGCGTGGATCGTGTTCATGAGCCCCTTCTCGACGCCGAACGCGTCGTCGAGGACCTTGATCATGGGCACGAAGCAGTTGGTGGTGCAGGAGGCGTTGGACACCACGATGTGGGAGGCGGGATCGAAGGTGTCGTCGTTGACGCCCACCACGAAGGTGGCGTCGGCGTTGGTCGCCGGGGCCGAGACGATGACGCGGGGCGCGCCGGCCTCGACGTGGGCGGCGGCACCCTCACGGCTGGTGAAGAACCCGGTGGACTCGATCACGACGTCGACGCCGAGATCGCCCCAGGGGAGCTTGGCAGGGTCTCGCTCGGCGAGGATCTGCACGATGTCGCCGTCGACCTCGATGCCCTTGGCGTGCACCTTCACGTCGCCGTCGAAGCGACCCATCACCGAGTCGTTGCGCAGCAGGTGCGCCATGGTCTCGACCGAGCCCAGGTCGTTGGCGGTCACGAAGTCGATGTCGGCCCCCTGTTGCTTCACCGCCCGGAAGAAGTTGCGGCCGATACGTCCGAAACCGTTGATCCCGACGCGGATGGTCATGAGCTGGGCCCTCTCTCGAGTGGTACTTGTTCGACACCTGGGCGCAGGGCCGCAAGCCCCCACCCGTTCGGTACCGGAACCTAGGGGGAACGCAGCAGCCGCACCAAGGTGGCCGCCAGGCGCACAGGGTCGTGCGTGGCCCCCCGGTCGTCGGCCACCGCCGCCTCCACCACCGTGGCGCGGGGCAGCACGGCGGACGTCCCCGTGGCGCACTGCCCGACGTGGCACACCACCACGTCGACCGGCACCCCGTGATCGGCCAGGACGGCGAGGTGGTCCTCGAGCTCGAACCCCTCGGTCTCGGGCACCTGGGGCCTCAGGTTGGCCACGTAGACCCGCTGGGCGGAGGTGTCGCGAAGCGCCTGGTGGACGGCGGGCACGATGGCCGCGGCCAGCACGCTCGTGAACAGCGAGCCGGGCCCCACCAGCACCTGGTCGGCGGCGCGGATGGCCTCGCCAACCGCACCCGGCGACTCGGGGATCGCGGGCGACAGCGACAGCCGGGCGAGACCGGCCGTGTTCTGCACCGCCACCTGGCCCAGCACCCGCACGTCGGCGGCACCGTCGGGGTCGGCGGCGGGATCGGCCGACGGCGCCCGGCGCCCCACCAGCGAGACCGGCCCCACCGTGGCGGGCAGCACGCGCCCCGCCGCCTCCACGAGCCGCGCCACCTCGTCGACCGCCGCGGGGAACGAGCCCAGCTCCGTGGTGAGCTCGGCGAGGAGCAGGTTGCCGAGGGCGTGGCCCTGCAGCTCGCCCGACTGCTCCGCGAAGCGGTGCTCGAGGATGCGCGCCAGCGCCGAGCCCTCGCCGGCCAGGGCGCTGATGCAGCGGCGCACGTCGCCGGGCGCGGGGAGCTCGGGCATGGCGGCGCGCAGGCGCCCCGAAGAGCCGCCGTCGTCGGCCACCGACACCACCGCGGTGATGGAGCCCGCGTAGCGACGGGTGGCCCGCAAGGTGGCGGCCAGCCCGTGGCCGCCACCGACGGCCACCACCGCCGGGCGCACCCCGGCGCTCATGGCTTCGTCACGTCGCGGTGGCTCACGCCAGGGTCGAACCCCCGCTCCCGGAGGCGGCGCGCCACCTCCTCGACGATGGCCACGGACCGGTGGCGCCCGCCGGTGCACCCGAACGCCAGGGAGAGGTACGCCTTGCCCTCCCGGACGAAGGCGGGGAGCACCACGTCGAGCAGCTCGTCGACGACCCCGAGGAAGTCGGTGGTCAGCGTGCTCTCGAGGACGTGCTCGCGCACCGGCTCGTCGAGTCCGGTCTTCGGGCGCAACTCGTCGACCCAGTGGGGGTTGGGCAGGAACCGGCAGTCGAAGACCATGTCGACGTCGGCGGGCAGCCCGTGCTTGAAGCCGAACGAGACCACGCTCACCTGCATGCCCGGCGTGGTGGCGTCGTCGGCGAACAGCGAGGCCACGCGATCGCGCAGCTGGTGGACGTTGAGCTCGCTGGTGTCGACCACCACATCGGCGGTGGCCCGCAGCCGGTCGAGCTTGGTGCGCTCCTGCTCGATGGCGGCGCCCAGCAGCTCGCCGGCGCTGGCCGGGTGACGCCGGCGCGTGCTCTCGTAGCGGCGGATGAGCACGTCGCTGCGGGCGTCGAGGAACAGCACCCGCACGCGCGACTCGGAGGCGCGGAGCCCGTCGAGCATGGCCTCGAGCTGGTCGGCGTCGGAGTTCGAGCCGACCACGAAGGCCACCCGGCTGATGTCGGAGCCCGGTTGGTGGGCGAGCTCACCCACCCGAGGCATCAGCTCCACGGGCATGTTGTCGATCACGAACCAGCCCTGGTCCTCGAGGACGTCGGCCGCAGTGGAGCGGCCCGCCCCGGAGAGCCCGGTGATCACCGCGAAATCGGTCACGCGGCCGAGTGTACGAGCCGCCTCAGACCGGCTGGGGACCGATCAGGCGGGCTGAGGACCGCTGAGCCCGTCGACGAGGGAATCACCCGTCGGCGCCGGGAGCGCCACCAGCGCGGCGGTGGCGGCGCCGGCCAGCGCCGAGAGGGTGACGGTGCCGGCCCACAGCGACGGGTTCCACAGGAGGCGGTCGTCGATGCGCAGGGCGGCGAAGGTGGTGGCCCACAGCATCCCGCCGCTGGCGGCTCCCACCAGCGAGGCGGCCACGCGGTCGAGCGTGGGCCGACCCAGCACCAGCACCAGCACCTCGGCCACCAGGCCGGTGAGGCCGAAGCCGGCCACCAGCGGCATGATCGTCTCGTCGGACACGAGCAGCGCCGGCGCCCCGATGAGCAGGTACCCGACCAGGACCGTGCCGGGCAGCAACCGGAACCGCACCAGCACCACGGTGAACCCGGCCACGAGCAGCGCCGTGGTCCACAGGGCGATGCCGAGGCCGCGCACCTGGTCGTAGTCCTGGAGAGACTCACCCACCAACGGCTCGGTGTAGCCGGCCTGGAGCGAGAGGCCGCCGGCGAGCGGGGTGAGGAACCCGGTGAAGAGGGTGGTCACCAGGATCGTGGAGACCAGCGAGACGAGCACGGCGAGCGACGCCAGCGAGCCGAGCCGGCGCGCCGGTCGGCGCCACAGCCACACGATGGGCGCGGTGAGCAGGAACACGAGGCCGGCGAACACCAAGAGGTGGGGCGGGCTCACCAGCGCCTCGACCGCCACCTCGGTGCCGAACGCCTCGTGCCACGCGGCATCGGCGACGCCGCCGATGCACAGCAGGACGAAGCCGATGGTGGCGGTGGCCACCGACCCCACGTAGGCCGGTCCCCGCCGGATGGCGCCGACGCCGATCCAGGCGCCGACCGACGCCACGCCGCCGTAGAGCACGAGGTGCCAGCCCGAGAGGAAGTCGTTCTGGAGCGAGCCGGGGTCCTGGAGGTGGCGGGCGATGTCGCCGGCCAGCCCGACGGTGGTGACCAGCGCGGCCACGATGAACACCGCCAGCTCGCCGTCGGTCACCTCGGGCGAGTCCGGGTGGGGCAGGTAGCGGCGCCAGCCACGGGCCTCGGAGCCACGCAGGTGCTTCACGGCGCCGCGGCCCCGTCCACCGGCTCCACCGGTCCGGGTCGGCGCAGGCCGCCCAGGACGGCACCGGCCAGGCAGGCCGCGGTGTAGACGCCGACCACGCTCCACACCAGGGGGTCGGCGCGGTGGTCGAGGTAGCGCACGTAGCCCACGCCGGCGGCCAGAGCGCCCGCGGCCGAGAGGACGACCTGGCGGCGCGCCGAGTACGAGATGCGGCCGAGGTTGTCGAGGACGAACTCGATCACGCCGGGGAGCGGGAACAGCCAGAGGACCCATGGGTCGAGGGCGTGGTCCCACCACGAGCCGATGCTGACGGCCACGCCCGCCACCAGGGCCAGCGGGTACAGCACCAGGCACCGCCGGCAGACGTGGCGGCCGGCCACGGTGGCGCAGCGGTGGTACGCCTCGGGGTGGTGGTGCGACAGCCACAGCGGGGTGTCGGCGACCGGCGGCTCGTCGCGCAGGGGGACGTAGGGCTCGAGCACCTCGCTCACGATGCGTCCCGCTCGGCCACGAGCACCAGCAGGCGCGGGATCGACGCCGCCGCCCGGTACTCGGCGGCGCGCTCGAGGAAGCCCGGGGGCGGTGGTGGCTCGAGCATCCGGCGCAGGGTGAGACCGGCGTCGGCCATGGCGTTCACGTACCTGCTCATCGGCCGGTGGATGAACGGGATGAAGACGTCCTTCTCCACCTCCTCCACCGAGTTGTCCTCCACCAGGTACGGCCCGATGCGCCAGTACTGCTCGGGCGGGTCCAGCACCTGGTCGTCGATCCAGCCGCTGCCCGGCGTCTGGAGGAGCGGGTGGTTGAGGAAGAAGGCGAAGCGACCGCCCGACCGCAGCACCCGAGCCACCTCGTCGATGGCGTCGTCGACCGCCTCGATGTGTTCGAACACGAGGCAGGCGACCACGGCGTCGAACGAGCCGTCGGCGAAGGGCAGGGCATCGGCGCCGGACCGGGCGTACACGGGGCCGCCGGCGCGACGCACCGCCTCCCCCACCTGGTTGGCCGTGGGGTCCACCCCCGCCACCAGTTCGGCGCCCTCGTCCACCAGCAGGCGAGCGATCTGGCCCTCGCCGGTCCCCACGTCGAGCACCCGCGGGTAGCCGGCCAGCAGATCGGTGGCCAGCGGGAGGATCTGCTCGGTGTACTCGGGGTCCGCCCCCTCGGTGAACCCGTCCTGCCACCAGCCGCTGTGGGCCTCCCACAGGTCGATGTCGTCAGCCATCCGTCAAACGTACGCGGCCGCTCAGCGCTGGTCGTGGAGCTTGGCGTGCACGGCGTCGGCCACGGCGTCGGGCAGCCAGGTGAGGGCGCGCAGGTCGTCGAGCGATGCCTGCTTCACGGCGTTGACGCCGCCCAGCTCCTTGGCCAGGCGCTTCTTGCGGGTCTCCCCGAGGCCGGGGATGCCGTCGAGCGCGGAGGTGGTCATGCGCTTGCCCCGGAGCTCGCGGTGGAACGTGATGGCGAAGCGGTGCGACTCGTCCCGTAGCCGCTGGAGCATGTAGAGCCCCTCGGACTGGCGCGGGATGGTGATGGGGTCGGCCCGGCCGGGCACGTAGACCTCCTCGAACCGCTTGGCCAGCGAGGCGACCGGGATCTCCTCGTCGAGCCCCAGCTCGGCCAGGACGCGCACGGCCACGCCGAGCTGGCCCTTGCCACCGTCGACCAGCAGCAGCTGGGGCGCGTAGGCGAAGCGGCCGCGCTCGCTCACCGGCTTCTGGCGGTCGGCCAGGTAGGCGGTGAGGCGACGGGTGAGCACCTCCTCCATCGCCCGGAAGTCGTCGTTGCCCTGGCCGCTGCGGATCTTGAAGCGCCGGTACTCGGACTTCTTGGGCAGGCCGTCCTCCATGACCACCATGGAGCCGACGTAGTCGCTGCCCTGGATGTGGCTCATGTCGTAGCACTCGATGCGCAGCGGCGGCTCGGGCAGACCCAGCTGCTCCTGGAGCTCGTTGAGGGCCTTGGCCCGGCTGTTGTGGTCGCTCGCCCGCTTGAGCCGGTGGCGCACCAGCTCCTCGCGGGCGTTGCTGGTGACGGTCTCCTGGAGCGTGCGCTTCTCGCCTCGCTGGGGGACCCGGATGGTGACCGCGGAGCCGCGCTGGTCGGTGAGCCACTGCTGGTAGAGATCGAGGTCGTCGGGGTCCCAGGGCACGAGGACGGCCTTGGGCATGCCGATGGGCGGGGGCTCGGCGTAGATGCCCTCGAGGATGCGGCCGGTGAGCTCGTGGGGGGTGAGGTCCTCGACCTTGTCCATCACGAAGCCCTTGCGACCCACCACCCGGCCCCGGCGCACGTGGAACACCTGCACCGCCGCCTCCAGGTCGTCGTCGGCCACCCCGATCACGTCGAGGTCCTCGTTGCGGTCGGCCACCATCTGCTGGCGCTCGATGGCCTTGTTGACCGCGGTGAGGCGGTCCCGCAGCCGGGCGGCGCGCTCGAACTCGAGCTCGGCCGCCGACTCCCGCATGGCGGTGTCCAGGCGCTTCACCACCTCGTCGGTGTCGCCCTCCAGGAACTGGAGCAGCTCCGCCGTGTACGCCTGGTACTGCTCGTGGGTCACCTCGCCCACGCAGGGCCCGGAGCACTTCTCGATGTGGAACAGCAGACAGGGCCGGCCGAGGCGCTCGTGGTTCTGGAACTTGTTGTCCGAGCAGGTGCGCACCGGGAACGTGCGCAGCAGCAGATCGAGCGTCTCGCGGATGGCGTAGGCGTTGCCGTAGGGGCCGAAGTAGCGGACCCCCTTGCGGCGGGCGCCGCGCATGACCATGGGTCGGGGCCACTCGTCGCCGACGGTCACCGCCAGGTACGGGTAGCTCTTGTCGTCGACCAGGCGGATGTTGAACCGCGGGCGGTG
>CAZIVZ010000193.1:0-6440 GCA_964542495.1 uncultured Aquihabitans sp. | reverse complement strand
CCACCACCCTCATGACCCGCCTCGCTGGCGGCTACGACCGCGGCGAGGGCGCCTTCACCCGCATCGCCACCGCGGTCGGCAAGTACTGGGTCTGCAAGCGGGCGCCCTCGTTCGCGGCCGAGGCCCTGGAGTGCCTGGGCGGGGCCGGCTACGTGGAGGAGGCACCGATGGCCCGCCTCTTCCGCGAGAGCCCGCTCAACGGGATCTGGGAGGGATCGGGCAACGTGATCTGCCTCGACGTGCTCCGGGCCGCCGCCCGCGACCCCGAATCGGTGACCGCCCTCCTCGACGAGATCGAGCTCGCCCGCGGTGGCGACGCGCGGCTCGACCGGGCCGTCGACGACCTCCACGCCGAGCTGGCCGACACCGACGAGCTCGAGCACCGCGCTCGGCGCCTCGTCGAGCGCGCCGCCCTGGCCCTCCAGGGCTCGCTGCTCGTGCGCCACGCCCCCGGCGCGGTGGCCGACGCGTTCTGCGCCACCCGCCTGGGCGGCGACGGCGGCCGGGCCTTCGGCACCCTGCCCCCCGGCACCGACGTCGGCGCCATCATCGACCGGGCCTGGCCCACAGCCTGAGTCGGCGCGCTACCCGGCCGCCGCCTCCACCAGCTGCGGTGCCATCCAGCGCGCCACCACCTGGGCACCGTCGTCGGTGAAGTGGACGCCGTCGGGACGCAGCTCCACGCCGTCGACCTCGGTGCTGCACACGGGCCAGGCGAAGCAGGTCCACCCGGCGAGGTCCACCAGATGCACCCCGGGCTGCGACCGCGCCACCTCCTCGAGCACGCGGTTCGTGCACGCCTGGCGGGCGTCGAAGCGCTCCGGGTCCTCGCCCTTGACGGCGTCCATCGACGTCGTCGGAGCCGTGACCAGCACCACGGTGGCGCCGCCGGCGCCGAGCACGTCGACCGCGTCGGTGAGCCGCTCCCGCCAGCGCTCGTCGTAGGCCGCCTCGCACGGCCACACCTCCTCGCCGTCCACCGGTGCTGGCACCACGCCGGCGAACCCGCCGAGCAGCAGCACCGCCACGTCGGGGTCCACGTCGGCCACCACACCCGGCCAGTCGGGACTGCAGTTGCGGATCACCTCGTCGACCGGGTCGTCGACGTCGCGCATGAGGGTGCAACCGATCGACGCCCGGTCGACCACCCGCAGCCCCGAGCCCGCGTTGGCCTGGGGGATCAGCCCGTCCTCGGCCAGCGCGTAGGCCACCGAGTCGCCCACCACCAGCACCGTGGGGTCCCCCTCGCGACCCGGGGCCGCCACCGAAGCCGTGCCCGTACCCGAGGCCGGGACCGGGTCGATGGCGCCGCGCGTGCCCACCAGCAGAGCCACTGCGGCGACTGCCATGCCCACCGGGACCAGGGGGGCGAGCGGCACCGGCCACCGCCGCTCGAGCACCGGACGCTCGAGCAGGACCAGCGACACGACCGCCACCACCACCGACACGGCCATGCGCACCGCCACCAGCGTCCACCCACCGAGGCCGAAGCGACCCGGGTGGAGGAACTGGAAGACCGGCCAGTGCCACAGGTAGAGCCCGTAGCTGATCGTGCCGAGCCAGCAGAGGGGGGCCACGGCGAGGAAGCGGGCGACGAAGCTGCGGCCCGGTGTGGTCACATCGGCGATGACCGCCAGTTCGGCCAGCCCGCAGCCGAGCAGGCCACCCCGGTACAGCAGGTCGCTGGTGCCCTCGAGCCGGGTCCAGGCCACGGCCAGCACGACCACGCCCACCACCGCCGCCCACGCCAGCGCGGTCCGGCGCCCGCCCGCGGGCACCGCTCGGCCCGAGCGCTGCCGGCAGGCCGCCCACGCCCCCAGGAGGATCGCCGCCACCCGGGTGTCGGTGCCCAGGTACAGGCGCTCGGCGTCGACCCCGGCGAACGAGCCGGCGATCATCAGCCCCGCCGATGCCGCCGCACCGGCCAGCGCCACCGAACCCAGCCGGCGCGCCCCCCAGCGGCGCAGCACGAACAGGGCCACGAGCGGCCACAGCACGTAGAACTGCTCCTCGATGGCCAGGCTCCACGTGTGCTCGAGCCACGACGGTGCCAGCGCCCGGTCCCAGTACCCGTTGCCCGAGACGATGGCGTACCAGTTGGCCACGTAGGCGAGGGTCGCCAGGCCGGCGCCGCGCAACTGCTGGCGAGCCACCGGCAGCACCTGCGAGTGGGCGGCGATGCCCACCACCGCCAGCACGGCGAACAGCGCCGGGAGCAACCGTCGGGCCCGCCGGCCCCAGAAGGCGCGCAGGTCGACGTGCGCGGTGCCGTCCCACTCGATCACCAGCAGCGACGTGATGAGGTAACCCGACAGGACGAAGAACAGGTCCACCCCGAGGTAGCCGCCGGTGAGGTGGCCGGCGTGGAACCAGAGCACGGCAGCCACGGCGACGCCGCGGATCCCGTCGAGCGCCGGCACGTGGGCCATCCGGGGGGCCACCGCGTGAGCGCCCTGCGTGGACCCGACGTCTCCCATGGCCCGGCCAAACCTAGTGCCCGGGCCCCGAACAGCCTCCGCACGTCACCGGCGCGTGAAGGGACCGTGAACCCGGCCCGAGGTGCCCCGATCCACGACCGACGCACCGGTACCCTCCGGCCGTGGACGACCTGGCCCAGGAGGCGATCTCGGTCCTGTGGCGCAACGCCCGGGGCACGTGGACCCGCCCCTCGCCCCGCCTCTACCCCCACCAGTGGTCCTGGGACGCCGCGTTCGTGGCCATGGGCTGGGCCCACCTCGACCCGCTGCGCGGGGTGGCCGAGCTGTGGTCGCTGTTCCGGGGGCAGTGGGCCACGGGCATGGTGCCCCACATCGTGTTCGACCTCACCGTGGCTCGCGGTGCCTACGAGCCCGGGCCCAACGCGTGGGGGACCGTGGGCCACGCCCCACCCGGCACCGCCACCAGCGCCATCTGCCAGCCGCCGGTGCACGCCATCGCCCTCGCCCGGGTTCGCGAGCTGGCCACCCGGCGCGGCCCCGATGTGCTCGCCGAGGTCGACGATGCCATCGTCGACCTCTATCCCCGCCTCGTGGCCTGGCACCGGTGGCTGCACACCGCCCGCGACCCCGACGGCACCGGCCTGGTCACGATCGTGCACCCCTGGGAGAGCGGCTTCGACAACTCACCGCGCTGGGACGCCGCGCTCGCCGCGGTGGACCCCGGCGACCCGGGCCCGGCGATGGCCCGCCCCGACCTGACGCATGTGGCCGACCCCGGCGAGCGACCGACCGACCTCGACTACCGCCGCTACCTCCACCTGGTCGACCAGCTGATCGCGGTGGACCACGACCAGGCCACCGCCGTGGCCCAGCACCCGTTCCGGGTGGCCGACGTGTGGTCCAGCGCCATCCTCGCCGCCGCCGACGACACCCTCGCCGACCTGGCGGTGGTGGCGGGCCGGCCGGGCGACGCCGACTGCCACCGGGCGGCGGCGGAGCGGACCCGCGCCGCGGTCGACGCCTGCTGGGATCCCCGGACCAAGCGCTGCCACGACATCGACCGCGTCACCGGCCAGCCCCTCGTGGCCGACACCATCGCCGCGTTCGCGCCGCTGCTCGCCGGCACGTCGGTGGACCGGGCGGCCGTGCTGGTGGAGCGGCTGTGGTCGCCGTCGTCGGCTGGTCACCACGCACTGCAGTGGCCAATCCCGCCCAGCACCGCGGTCGACGATCCGGCGTTCGAGCCCCGGGCCTACTGGCGCGGACCGCAGTGGGCGCCGGTCACGTGGCTGGTGTGGTGGGCGCTCCAGCGCGCCGGCCACCGTCGCAGCGCGGAGCGGCTGCGCGCCACCGCCGTCGAGCAGCTCCGGGCGGTGGGCTGCACCGAGTACGTCGACGCCCTCACCGGTCAACCGCTCGGCTCTCCGGCGCAGTCCTGGACCGCGGCCGTGGCCCTCGACTGGCTCGGCCACGAGCCCTGAGCCGAGTTCTCCCTACACTCGCCGACGATGAAGGTCGATGCCCTGCTCCTGGCCCCGCCCCCGGAGCTGCGGCACCGGGCCGATGAGCTGGCGGCCACCGGCGTGGACGGGCTCTTCACCTTCGAGGGGCCGAACGACGTGTTCCTGCCGCTCGCCCTGGCCGCGGAGACGGGCTGCGACCTGTACACCAACGTGGCCGTCGCCTTCCCGCGCTCCCCCATGCACCTGGCCCACACGGCCTGGGACCTGGCCAAGCTCTCCGACGGCCGGTTCGCCCTGGGCCTGGGCACGCAGGTGAAAGCGCACGTGGAGCGGCGCTACGGCGCCACGTGGAGCAGCCCGGTGACCCGCATGGCCGAGTGGGTGGCCGCCTACCGGGCCATCGCCGCCCGGTGGCAGGACGGCACCCCGCTGGCGTTCGAGGGCGACCACACCCGGCACTCGCTGATGACCCCCGCGTTCGACCCGGGCCCGCTGCCCTGGGGCCCGCCGCCGATCTGGCTCGGTGCGCTGGGGCCGAAGATGGTGCACCTCGCCACCGAGGTGGCCGACGGCCTGCTCGTGCACCCCTTCACGTCGGACCGCCACCTCGCCGAGGTCACCCTCCCCCGGGTGGCAGAGGGTCTCGCCGCATCCGGCCGCCCCCGCGCCGAGCTCACCGTGGTGGGCCAGTCCATCGTGGGCGCCACGTCCGACCCGGCCCGCCAGGCCGACCTCGACACCGCCGCACGCTGGCTGGTCGGCTTCTACGGCTCCACCCCTGCCTACGCCCCGGTGCTCGAGACCGAGGGCCGTGCCCACCTCCACCCGGAGCTGCGCCGCCTGTCTCGTGAGGGTCGCTGGGACGAGATGGCGGCGCTCGTGGACGACGACCTGCTCGACGCCGTGGTCCTTCGGGGAGACCCCGCCACGGTGGCGGCCCGCCTCGTGGACCGCTTCGGCGGGCGCGCCGACCGCGTGGCGCTGAGCACGCCCGGCGGCGTCGCCGACGAGGACCTCGCCGCCCTGGTGGCCGAGGTGCGGGCGCGGTGACCAGCGTCCAAGACGCCGAGCCGCGCGACCTGCACGCCATCGTCGACATCTACAACGACGTCATCGACACCTCCGACGCCATCTGGCTCGACGAGCACGTGACCCACGCCGACCGGCTCGCCTGGTACGACGAGCAGGTGGTGGCCGGGTTCCCCGTGCTGGTGGCCGTGGAAGAGGGCGACCACGTGGTGGGCTACGGCTCGTTCGGCCCGTTCCGGACCAAGGCCGGCTACTGGCCCACCGTGGAGCACACGATCCACGTGCACCGCGACCACCGCGGGCGCGGCGTCGGCCAGGCGCTGCTGGACGCGCTGGTGGCGCGGGCCGTCGCGCTCGGCAAACAGGTGCTGGTGGCCGGGGTCGACGGCGGCAACGGGGGGTCGATCCGGTTCCACGAGCGCAACGGGTTCCGCGAGGTGGCCCGCATGCCCGGCATCGGCCGCAAGCACGACCGCCCGGTGGACCTGGTGCTGTTGCAGCTCGACCTGCCCCAGCTTTGACCCGAACCGGTTCTGAAGCCCGTGGTGGTCAGACGTGACCGTCCTGGGCCTCAGAACCGATCCAGGGTCAGGTCAGGAGAGGCGCTCGATGATCATGGCCATGCCCTGGCCACCACCGACGCACATGGTCTCGAGGCCGAAGGTCTTGTCGTCCTTCTTGAGGCCGTTGATGAGGGTGTTCATGATGCGGGCGCCGGTCATGCCGAACGGGTGGCCGATGGCGATGGCGCCGCCGTTGACGTTGAGCTTGTCCCAGCTGATGCCGAGGTGCTTGGCCGACGGGATGACCTGGGCGGCGAACGCCTCGTTGATCTCCACGAGGTCGATGTCGTCGATGGTCATGCCGGCCCGCTTGAGCGCCTGGCGGGACGCCTCGATCGGGCCGAGGCCCATGATCTCGGGGTCGAGGCCCGACACGCCCGAGGAGACCACGCGGGCCAGCGGGGTGAGGCCGAGCTCCTTGGCCCGGGTGTCGCTCATGACCACCACGGCGGCGGCGCCGTCGTTGAGCGGGCAGGCGTTGCCGGCGGTGACGGTGCCCTCGGGGCGGAAGGCGGGCTTGAGCCCGGCCAGGCCCTCGGCGGTGGTGCCGGCGCGGATGCCGTCGTCCTTGGCCACGACGACCTCGTTGCCCTCGTCGTCCTTGGTGGTCACGGGGGTGATCTCGGCCTCCCAGAACCCGTTCTCGAGCGAGGCGGTGGCCCGCTGCTGCGAGAGGGCGGCGAACTCGTCCTGCTCCTGGCGGGACACCTGTTCGAGGTTGGCCACGTTCTCGGCGGTCTGACCCATGGAGATGTAGACGTCGGGGAGGCTGCCGGCGATGGGCGCCCAGCTGTCCTGGGGGGCGCCGGTGCGCTCGGCGGTGCGGGCCTCGGCCGCGGCGTAGAGGGGGTTGTGGGGGCCGGAGTCGGCCATGCCCGAGAGGAAGCGGCTGACGGTCTCGACGCCGGCGGCGATGAACACGTCGCCCTCGCCGGCCTTGATCGCGT
>CAZIVZ010000192.1:0-6452 GCA_964542495.1 uncultured Aquihabitans sp. | reverse complement strand
TGGGCATCAAGGGCAGCCCCACCTGCGTGCTCGCCTACGGCGACAACTCCGACGGTGCCGTGGGCTACCTCATCGGCGAGGAGAACGCCGGCATGCGGTACATGTTCACGATGATGAACAACGCCCGGCTGGGCGTGGGCGCCGAGGCCCTGGGTGTGGCCGAGCGTTCGTACCAGAAGGCCCTCGGCTACACGAAGGAGCGCCGCCAGGGCTATGCCCCCGGTGCAGCCCGTGGCGAGAAGTCGTTCATCATCGAGCACCCCGACGTGCGCCGCTCGCTGCTCACCATGAAGGCCTACGTCGAGTCGATGCGGGCGCTGGTCTACAAGGTGGCCGAGCAGATCGACGTCGCCCGCCACGGCGCCGACGAGGTCGCCCGCACCGAGGCCCAGGAGGTGGTGGACCTCCTGATCCCGCTGGCCAAGAGCTACTGCACCGACGTGGCCGAGACCGTCACGTCGATCGGCATCTCGCTGCACGGCGGCATGGGCTTCATCGAGGAGACCGGTGCCGCGCAGTACTACCGCGACACCAAGATCACCCAGATCTACGAGGGCACCAACGGCATCCAGGCCATGGACCTCGTGGGCCGAAAGCTCCCCATGCGAGCCGGCGGCGTGCTGGCCGACCAGGTGGCCCGCATGAAGGCCACCGTGGAGGAGCTGGCCGGAGCGGGCGACGACCTCGCCGGCATCCACCGCGAGCTGGCCGCGGCGGTGGCCGCCCTCGAGGAGACCAGCACCTGGATCCTCACCAACGGCCTGGCCGACCCGGTGGAGGCCCTCTCGGCCGCCACGCCCTTCCAGCGCCTCTTCGCCACCACGGTGGCCGGCTGGCTCATGGCCCAGCAGGCGCTCGTGGCCACCCGCCTGGTGGCCGCCGGCGCCCCCGAGGCCGACGTCGCCGCCGTCAAGGTGGTGACGGCCCGGTTCTTCGCCGAGCACCTCCTGCCCCAGGTGCACGGCCTGGTCAGCCCCGTCACCGCCGGCAAGGCCGACCTCTTCGCCCTCACCGCCGACCAGCTGTAGCGGCGCCCGACCCTGGCTGGTGGGCGACCCCAAGGGAGCGAACCAGTGGGCGGGTCTGTCAAGTGAACGGTGTAACTGGGGTTGGCGGGTTCAGTGGGTGGTGGTGAGGAGTCGGCCTTCGAAGGTGATGGCGAAGGCGTTGAGGGCGGGCTTCCAGCGGTTCATCCAGCGGGCGGCTCCTTTGCCGGTGGGGTCCAGGGATCTGATGGTGAGGTAGAGGCACTTGAGCGCGGCTTGCTCGGTCGGGAAGTGCCCCCGGGCCCGGGTGGCGCGTCGCATGCGGGCGTTGAGGCTCTCGATGGCGTTGGTGGAGTAGATGACCCGGCGGATCTCGGGGCTGTAATCGAGGAGCGGCACGAACTCGGCCCAGGCGTTGGTCCAGAGGCCCTTGATCGCCGGATACTTCTCGCCCCAGGTCTCGTGGAACTCCTCGAGCTTCACCTGGGCGTCGGGCTCGTTGACGGCGGTGTAGACGGGTCGAAGGTCCTTGGCCATCTTCTCCCAGTCGGCCCGGCTGGCGAGGCGGAAGGTGTTGCGGATCAGGTGCAGGACACAGGTCTGGGTGATGGCGAGCGGCCACGTCGTCGAGATCGCATCGGGGAGGCCCTTGAGCCCGTCGCAGCAGACGATGCAGACGTCGTCGACCCCGCGGTTCTTGATCTCGGTGAGCACGCCGAGCCAGTACTTGGCGCCTTCGCCGCCGGTCCCGGCCCACAGCCCCAAGATGTCGCGCTTGCCGTCGACGGTGACGCCGACCGCTGCGTAGATGGGCCGGTTGGCGACCTGGCCGTCACGGATCTTGACCACCATCGCGTCGATGAAGATCACCGGGTACACGCGGTCGAGGGGCCGGTTCTGCCAGTCGGCCATCTCGCCCAGCACCGCGTCGGTGATCTTGGAGATCGTCTCGCGGGACACGTCGGTGCCGTACACCTCCGCGAGGTGGGCTTGGACCTCGCCGGTGGTGAGGCCCTTGGCGGTGAGCGACATCACCATCTGGTCCACGCCACCGAGGCGGCGTTGGCGCTTGCGCACGATCTTCGGGTCGAACGAGCCGTCGCGGTCGCGGGGCACGTCGATCTCGACGGGGCCGACCTCGGTGATCACCGTCTTGGTCCGGGTGCCGTTGCGGGAGTTCCCGCCGTCACGCCCCGCGACGTCGTGCTTGGTGTAGCCCAAGTGCTCATCGAGCTCGGCCTCCAGGCCGGCCTCGAGGACCTTCTTGGTCAAGTCGCCGAGCAACCCACCGGGGCCGACGAGCTCCACGCCCTCGGCCCGGGCCTGCTCGACCAGCGCCCCGGCCAACTCGGCCGGGCGAGGCGATGCCGTCGCCGGCGGGGGCAACACGAAGCCCTCCCCGCTCGGATCGATCGCGTGTGGTTCAGTGGTCGTCATGATCGGTGTCCTTCCCGCCGAAGCGCTCAGCCCCGGCCGGTCAGGCCAACCGAGTTACACCGTTGTTCTTACAGTCCCGTCCGCGGTCGCAGCCGGTCTGAAGCCAGGGAGGAATTTCGGTCACTATGGCCCCAACTGGGAGCTAGGCATTGATACGGCCGACAATGTCATCTACCATGCCGTATTCAGAAGATAGCCAGGACAGGCCTGCGACGGTCTGCACAATAGGACCTCGGCCTGTAAGCGCCAAGCGCCGTGTTCAAGTACTGACTCAAGGTGTGGTTTCTGTAGAGGATGGCCCCCACCTCGACGCGATTCCTTACGCTCGGTGGCGATGTGGGGATTGGACCAAGCCACCGCTTGACCTGGCTATAGATGTTTGTGGTTCATTCATGTCGGTTCAGTTTGTTCTGCAGGATGAACATGTCGAGGCCGGCTCTGGGTTCGAACGACTTTGCGCTAGCTAGCAACCTCCCAGAGCTTGGGACTCCGGTGTTTGCGATCTCGGGGTGGACGCAAGGCGACTACGTCGATCTTCAGACACCCGTAGAATGCTGGCGTGAAGGTGACGACCTGTGCGTACAGTTGCGTATGTATGTGCCCGCAGCATGGATTCGGTTCTCAGAGCTGCTTGAAGTTGGAATCACGTCCGAGAACTGGTTCGCGGGGTTGGGATTCCGCAACCTGAATGAATCTGAATGGGCGCGAGTCTACAGTGCGTTTGTGGGCTAGGCGTGATCGTCCCCGTCGACGGAACAGCGACTGCTGCAAGTGCATGCGGCTACGCTGGCAACGATCCACATCGGCTCTCCGATCCGTTGGGTCTTCGTCCCAAGGACGACGATGACCCATTGGCCTACATCAGGCGACGATCCCGGGAACTTGTTGCGGAGGCTAGTTCCGAGAAAAGGGGGCTTGTTCAGATCGATTGGCAAGTGCGTGGATGCATCGGGCGTCATCGGCGTCATTCTGGCTGCTGCCGCTTCGTCCTCAGGCTGCATCCTAGTTGGCGATAAGAAGTACTGGCTTCTCGGCTCGCTACGATTGCAGGTACGCCCTTGGCTGGCGTCTATCCATCTGGTGGACAATCCCCACTGGCATTGGCAAGGTGCCGATGTGGTTGTCGCAGCGACGGTTTCGGGCAAGCTGGGGTTCCCGCTGTATGCCAGCTGTCCTTCGGGTGTGTTGATCGTCAGGACGGCGTCGGTGGAGATCCGGGAGCTCACCAGGCCGTTCGGCCCAAGGAGCTACACCCTCGTGCAGCGTCCGGCGTTCGAGGTGGCGACGCAGAGCCGAGCTGGCATGGTGATCACTGACCCCCTCGACAGATCCGTCTTGCTCGACGATCCAGCAGCGATCGCAGCCCTGGCGGACAACGGGTGGATCGTCGGCCAAGGGGCGCCACCGGCCAAGACGCCCGCATGACAACGTGAAGCTCGGAGGGGCAGCGGCACGGATCGCCCCCTTGCCGCGATGTGGCTGGGTCCTCAACGTCGGGGCCTCCGGTGCCGATCGGGGAGTCCTTGATGGATCGCGCGCTGGCTCCCGGCGCGGTGCCTCCCGTGCCGCGCATGTCCACCGGGCTCGGCCGCGCCCGGGCGTCGCAGGCGCTGGCCGACGTGGGCATACCGATCGACTCCCTGGTGCGGGCCGACAGCGTGACCAACGAGGTGTGGCTCACCCGCCACTACGTGGTGCGACTGAACCGTGACACCAGCCCTCGCCTGCACCGCGAGGCCCTCCTGTCGCAGGTGCTGCCCGAGGAGGTGGGCTACCCGCCCATGGTCCAGTACGGCGGCGAGGTGGGCAACGACTGGCTGATCTCCCAGCGCGTGCCCGGCGGGCCGCTGAGCCGCTGGTGGCCCACCATGTCGGTCGACGAGCGCCGCGAGGCGGTCCGCCAGATGGCGGCTCGGCTGCGGGCCGTGCACCGCACCCCGTGCCCGGACGTGCAGGTGTTCGTCGACACCGGGCAGCTCCTCCAGCGGGCCGCCACCGGGGCCGAGGCCGTGGCCCCGCTGCTGCGCGCCTTCGAGCGGGCGGGCCGGCTGGCCAACGTCGACCCCGAGATCATGGCCGAGGCCGCCGACCACGTGCGGTCCAACGCCTCCGCTCTCGATCCCTTCGACGACGCCACCATGGTCCACGGCGACCTCAGCTTCGAGAACGTGCTGTGGGACGGCGAGAACATCACCGCCCTGCTCGACTTCGAGTTCGCCCGCCCCGGCCCGCCGGACCTCGACCTCGACGTCCTCCTGCGGTTCTCGGCCCTCCCGAAGCTCCACGTGGCCGAGGACTACGAGGACGCCACCGAGGCCGACGACTACGCGGACGTGCCCTGGTGGTTCGCCGAGGACTACCCCGAGCTGTTCGCCCACCCCCGCCAGTTCGACCGGGCACGGATCTACAGCCTGGCGTGGGACGTGCGCGAGCTGCTCGCGTTCCCGCCGTCGGATCCGGTGCGCGAGCTCCACCGCCACCACCCGTACCGGCGGATCATCCACGTGCTCCGCAAGACCAGCTACCTCGACCGCCTCAACGGCGGCGTGGCGCTGGACTACTGACCCAGTGGCGGACTGCATGTAATGTGCATGCATGCCGAACGTGCAGGTTCGAGATGTGCCGGACGAGGTTCACCAGGCTCTGGTCCGTCGAGCAGCAGAAGCCGGCCAGTCGCTCCAGCAGTTCCTCACGTCGCAGCTTGCGGAGATCGCCGCGACCCCGACGATGAAGGAGATCCTCGACCGGATCGAGCAGCGCCCGAAGGGAGCGTTGTCGGCGGAGGCCGCCATCGAGGCACTCGACGACGACCGTGCTGGTCGTTGACGCTTCGGTGCTGGCGCCGGCGGTGGCCGACGCCGGGAGCGATGGCCAGCGGTTCCGCGAACGGCTGCGGGGTGAGCGCGTGGTCGGGCCCGACCTGCTCCGGATCGAGGTCGTGTCGGTTCTGCGGCGACACGCTGGCAACGGGGACCTGACCCCACAGCAGGCGGACGCGGCGATCGAAGACCTGCTGGCGTTTCCGATCACCGTGTACCCCACCGCTCCGCTGCTCCGGCGAGTGTGGGAACTGCGTTCGAACGTGACCGCCTACGACGGCTGCTACGTCGCAGTCGCCGAGGCCGTGGGGATCCGCCTGCTCACCGCCGACCGACGTCTCGCTCGTGCGCCCGGTCTTCGGTGCACCGTCGAGGTGGTGTGACCCGACGAGCGCTCGCGTGGCCGCCGCCGGTCCCTTCGGGAGAGAGTGTGGCCGTGCCGGGCACTCGATGGAACTCGAACCTCCACGCCTTCGAACACCTGTTGAAGACCGTCCCGGCTGGTGCGGGCCTTGGTCTCGATGTCGGGTGCGGTGAGGGCGAGACGACGCGACGGCTGCGGGATCGCGTCTCGTCGGCGGTCGGGCTCGATGTCGACGAAGGGTGCATCGCTCGGGCGCGAGCGTCCGGGGGCGACATCACGTTCGTGGTCGGCGACCTGTTCACCGCGGACCTGCCCGAGCAGGGGTTCGACCTGGTGACCGCGGTGGCCGTGGTGCACCACCTGGACCACGGGGCCGCGTTGGCGCGGCTCGGCTCCCTCGTCCGGCCCGGAGGTCGGCTGCTCGTGGTCGGACTGGCCAGGAGCACCTCGCCTCGCGACTACGCCCGAGACGTGTTCGACGCGATCGCGCTGCGTCGCCACACGCTCACCAAGCCGGTCTGGCAGTCGTGCGCCCCGCGGGTGTGGCCACCACCGCTCAGCTACGCGCAGGCTCGCTCCGCCTCGAGCCGGGCGCTCCCCGGAGCCCAGTTCCACCGACTTCCCTACCTGCGCTACGGCCTGACGTGGAGCCGACCGCCCTCCTGAGACCTCACCCTTGCTCGCCAGGAGGGCCGATGGAGGATCGGTCGAGATTTGCGACATTTCGGACAATTTTGGGGTGTTCCTTGTGGGCGAACATGTGTTCGTGTATTATGGGTCCATGTCCACCGCCGCCCCTGCTACCGCTGAGCTTCGAGCTTCGGTTCTGTCGTTGGTGGCCGCCTT
>CAZIVZ010000191.1:0-6510 GCA_964542495.1 uncultured Aquihabitans sp. | reverse complement strand
GACGCCCGGCGGCGCCGCACACCAGATGCCGAGGATGCCGTCGCCGTGGTGGTCGGCGTGGAACATCACGAACGTCTTCTTGCCGCGCACGAAGAACGTGGGGGCACCGTGGCTGAGGCGCTCCTCGACCTCGGGCAGGGCGAGGCACGCCGCTCGCACCTCGGCCAGGGCCCGGTCGTGCTGGCGAGCGGTGGCCACGTGCTACGCGTCCCGCCGGGCCACGAGGTTGGCCCCCACCGCCAGCACGACCGCCGTGACCAGGAAGAAGTAGGTCCCCCCGGCGAGGATCGACCGGTAGACGGCCTCGGAGCTGCCGCCCCCGGCGCCGTCGCGCGTGGTCATCTGCACGCCGTTGGCGAAGGGCAGCCACGCGGCGGTGCCCGGGAAGAGGCTGACGACCAGCGGCTCGGCCACGAACGCCTCGCCCAACAGCAGCAAGATGCCGGCGATGGGCTGGCGCACGATGGAGCCGATCCCGAGGCCCATCGCGCTCCACCCGGCGGCGAACAGCGACGTGGCCCAGATCAGCCGATGGTCGATGCCGTCCACCCGGAACCCGTCGAGGAACCGGCTGCCGATCAGCGCGCACGCCCCGATGCCCACGAGCGCCATGAGCGCGCACGCCACCGTGACCACCACCAGCTTGGCCAGCAGGACCTTCCACCGGATGGGGGCGGCGGCGAGGGTGGTGCGGATGGTGTTGAACCGGTACTCCTGTCCGATCACCTGCACCCCGAGGGCGCCGAACAGGAACACGGCGAGCGTGACCCCACCGGTGAGGTCGCCGAGCTGGCGGGAGATGCGGTCGTTGGCCTCGATGTCGCGCACCTGCAGCACCGCCACGAGCACCACGAGGGCCCCGGCCACCGTGAGCAGCACCACCGTCGAGCGCACGCTGCGGAACTTGATGATCTCGGCCCGGACCAGATCGATCACGAGGCCGCCTCCGGCGACGGCTCGGCGTGGCCCTGGTACTCCACCGCGTCGGCGGTGACCTGGAGGAACGCCTCCTCCAGCGAGCCCTGCCGGGGGCTGAGCTCGTGGAGCGTGGCCCCGAGGTGCGCAGCCAGCTCCCCGATCAGCACCGGGCTGGGGCCCACCACGTCGATGGCGCCGTCGCCGGTGCGCGCCACCTTGGCCCCGGCCTTCTCCAGGGCGGCGGCGATGGCGCCCACCTGCGGGCTGCGCACGGTCACCCACGACCGGGTGGCGCCCTTGACGAACGCCTGCACCGAGCCCTGGAAGATCATGCGGCCCCGGCCGATCACCACGAGGTCGTCGGCGACGAGGGCCATCTCCGAGAGGAGGTGGCTCGACACGAAGATCGACCGGCCCTCGGCCGCCAGCGCCCGCAGGAAGTCACGCATCCAGGAGATGCCCTCGGGGTCGAGGCCGTTGGCCGGCTCGTCGAAGATGAGGTTCCGGGGGTCTCCCAGCAGCGCGGCGGCCAGGCCGAGGCGCTGCTTCATGCCCAGGGAGAACCCGCCCACCCGCTTGGCGGCCACCTCCTCCAAGCCCACCAGCCCGAGCACGTGGTCGACCCGCGTCCTGGCCAGCCCGTTCGACGCCGCCAGCGCCCACAGGTGCTCGCGCGCCTTGCGCGTGGGGTGCACGTACGAGGCGTCCAGCAGGGCGCCCACGGTGCGCATCGGCTGGGCGAACGAGGTCATCTTCTTGTTGTCGATGCGCACCGCGCCCCGATCGGGCCGGTCCAGCGCCAGCAACATGCGCATGGTGGTGGACTTCCCCGAGCCGTTGGGTCCGAGAAACCCCGTGATGCGGCCGTCGTCGACCTTGAAGCTCAGGCCGTCGACCGCCACCGTGGAGCCGTAGCGCTTGGTGAGGTTGCGGGCCTCGATCATCGTCTGGGGTCTCCGAGGTGGTGGACGGATCTCAACGCTAACCACGAGGCTGACGGCGCCCGATGCACCGGTCGCCGTGTCCGATCCCCGCCAGCCAGACCGGCCGGCGGGTCGTAGCGTCAGGGCCATGGTCGCGACCATCGTCACCGACGAGCGCCTCCGGGCCACCACCGCCTTCACGGTCGTGGGCAGCCCGGTGGGTCCGCTCACCCTCGCCGGCAACGGTGAGGCTCTCACCACGGTGTGGTTCGACGGTGCTCGGCCGGCTGTCGCGTCCGGGGCCGCCCAAGAGGACCCGGGGCCGTTCCGCGCCGCCGCCGAGCAGCTCGACGCGTACTTCGCCGGCGAGCTCCACGAGTTCGACCTGACCCTGGCCCCCACGGGCACCGCGTTCCAGGTCTCCGTGTGGCGAGGCCTGCTCGAGATCCCCTACGGCGAGACACGCTCCTACGGCCAGCTCGCCACCCGCCTGGGCTCGCCGGGGGCCAGCCGGGCCGTCGGCCTGGCCAACGGGCGCAACCCCGTGGCCATCATCGTTCCGTGCCACCGCGTCATCGGGGCCGACGGCACGCTCACCGGCTACGCGGGCGGCATGGATCGCAAGCGCCTGCTGCTCGACCTCGAGGCGGGGGTCGGCTCCCTGCTGTGACGCGGGAGGGTGCGGGGCTCGGTCCTCAGCACGACGGGAGATCGCGGGGTACGGTCAGCCGTCAAAGGGCATCACCGATCTCGGCGAGCAGGAGCAGGACACATGGTGGGTGGACGGATGCGACGTTGGGCGGTTGCCAGCGTCCTGGTGGCGGTGGTCAGCATGGGAGCGGGCGTCGCGCCCGCGGCCGGGGTCGATCCACCCCTGCCCACCGTGCCCGGGCCCATGGCGCAGCCCGTGGTGGTCTCGGCCACGGCCACCACCCTCACGATGGCCTGGTCCGCTCCGGTCACCGACGGCGGCTCGGCCGTGAACGGCTACCGGATCGAGGTGTTCGTGGGCGGCGACGGCTGGGCCTCCCAGATCGTCAACATCCCCGACGACACCAAGTCGCGCACGTTCACCGGGCTCACCGCCGGCACGCGCTACCGATTCCGCGTGGCGGCCAAGAACGCCCACGGCATCGGCCCCGTGTCGGCGCCGAGCGCCGACGCCCTCCCACCGTTCCGCTCGCTCGAGGCGTTCGTCTACCAGCAGTCGGTCGACTTCCTGGGAGGGCCGGCGTCGGCCGAGCTCATGGCGGCCGGTCGCAACGAGCTGCTCGCCGGGCGCACGCCGGCGTCGATGATCGCCGGCTTCTCGGCCACGCCGCAGTGGCAGGTGCTCGACCCGCTGACGCGCATCTACTACGCCTACTTCCTGCGCATCCCCGACTCCAACGGCCTGCGGTACTGGCTGGGTCAGCGTCGCATGGGCATGACCGTGGCCCGCATCTCGAGCGAGTTCGCGGCGTCGTCGGAGTTCCAGAACACCTACGGACAGCTGTCCAACGAGGCCTTCGTGCGGCTCGTCTACCGCAACGTGCTCGGTCGCGAGGGCGAGCCGGCCGGAGTGTCGTTCTGGACGCGCCGGCTCGACGGGCGGACCCGCAACCGGGGCGAGGTCATGGCCCAGTTCTCGGAGTCCCCCGAGCACCAGCGGCGGCGCGCCGGCGAGGTCAACACCGTCTCGGTGCTGTTCGGCATGCTCGGCCGGGCGCCGTCGGGCTTCGAGCTCTCGTTCTGGGCCGGCTCGGCTCGCTACGACCGCACGCCCCTGGCCGAATCCCTGCTGGCGTCCTACGAGTACGACGCCCGCATCCCGAACTGACCCTCGGGGGTGCCCCCGCGGGGCGCGCTTCAGTCGCCCTCGATCGACGGGGGCTCGTCGGGCGGGACCTCGGGCAGCTCCAGCGCGTCCAGGTAGCCGCGACCGGTCGCCAGCACCTTGGCGGCGTAGGGCCCCGAGTTGTTGTAGGCGAGCAGGGCGCTGCGGTACTGCGCGTCGGTGGTGAGGTCGCCCCGGCCCAGGCACAGCAGCCGGCCGGCGGCGGCCGCGGCGTCGTAGAGGTTGTGCGGGGAGGCCACGTCGTCATCGTTGGCGTCGGCGGCGAAGTACGCCCAGGTGCCGGGGATGAACTGCATCGGGCCGACGGCGCGGTCCCACGTGGCGTCGCGATCGAGGCGACCGCCGTCGCTGTCGGCGATGGCCACCGTGCCCGGCCTCCCGTCGAGCGGGATGCCGAGGATGTCGACCGTGGTGTCGCCGTCGGCGAGGACCCGGCTGCCCTGCGCGGTGCCGTGCCGGGTCTCCACGTGGCCCACGCCTGCCACCACCCACCAAGGCAGGCGGCACGGCGCCAGCTCCGACGCGCGCCAGTAGGCGTGGAGCGCCACGAGCGTGAGGTCGGTGCCCACCACGTGGGCGGTGAGCCGGGCGTCGCGCCGCTCGTCGCGGCGGTCGGTGCGGCGCCGAGCGGCGGTGTCGAGGGCGCGTCGGCGGGCCGCCGAGTCGGCCTCAGCCGTCCGCTGGGCTTCGTCGGCGCTCGTCCGAGCCGCCTCGGCCCGCGCCAGCGACCGCACACGGTCGCGGCGCACCCGTTCGGCCCGGCGCAGCCGCTGCTCCTGCGCGCTCGATGCGGCGCGGGCGGATCGCCACGTGGCCGAGCGGGCGTCGACCACGGCGGCCTGCTCGCCGGCCACGCGGGCTCGGATCGCGTCGCGACGGTCACCCACCGACATCTCGTCGAAGGTGCCCAGACCCAGGAAGCGGTCCTCGGGGACCGAGGCGAACACGGCGGCGGCCACCGTGCGCAGCCGGGCCTGCTCGTCGGCGAGGGCCTCCTGGCGACGGTCGGTCACGGCCTGGAGCTCGGCGTACCGGCGGGCCTGGCGGTCGACCGTGCCGTCGGCCTCGGCCAGGCGACCCTGGGCGGCCACCACGTCGGACGCGGCACGGCGGGCGCGGTCGGTGCTGCCCTGGCGGATCGACTCGGCGATCAGCCAGTCGGCGGTGGCCGCCTCCTCCACCAGGCGGGCCTCCTCCAGCCGTTCGTCGGCTCGCTCGACGGCCCGGCTCGACCGCACCTCCACCTCGTCGAGCACGGGGTCGGCCGGCGCGGGCGCGTCCAGGCCCGGCACGTCGGCCGCGGTGGCCGGCACCGGCTGCGCGGCGGCCCCGGCCGGCCCCGGCACCAGCACGGCGGTACCCAGCGCCACGGAGAGGAGCCGGGCCCGGGCGGACGTCCACCCCCTCGCAGCCACGGCGCGCCACGCTACAAGACCTCGTCGCCGACGCGACCCGTCGGGTTCGGGCGCTGCGGCCCGGCGGGACCGGTTCGCTAGGGTTCGCCGCCATGTCGACCACCACTTCGCGCCGCGCCGCCCTCGTGCTCCTCGCCGTCAGCCTGTTCGTGGCCGCGTGCGGCTCGGGCTCCGAGCAGCTCGACGGCACCGTGGTCAAGGACGGCATCGGCTGCACCGTCACCGAGGTGGACCGTCGCACCGACACGCCCACGATCGCCAAGCTCGCCAAGGAGCCCAAGGACGTGGTGAAGAAGGACGTCGAGAAGGGCAAGGGCTGCGGCGCCGACACCGACACCTTCCTCACGCTCGACATGGTGGGTGCCACCGCCCTCGACGCCAAGACCTTCACCGACACCTTCGCCAGCGGCCGTCCGATCACCGCCCGCATGAACACCAGCCAGCTCCTCCCCGGCCTCGAGTCGGGCATCCAGGGCATGAAGGTGGGTGGGCGTCGCACCATCACCGTCCCGGCCGACCTGGCCTACGGCAAGGACGGCAGCCCCGACCAGGGCATCGGCGCCGACAAGGGCCTCATCTTCGTGGTCGACCTCGTGGCGGTGAGCCCGGCACCCAAGTTCTGCAACGCCGCCCAGGGGATCCCGACCGGTTCGGCGGGCTCGGGCAAGCCCGCCACGGTCGACATGCCGATCGAGGCGCCCACCGGGAAGACCACCACCAAGGTGCTCACGCCCGGCACGGGAGCCGAGGTCACCGAGAAGGACTTCGTCACCGTCCACTACCTCGGCGTGTCGTGCGCCTCGGGCCAGCAGTTCGACTCATCGTGGGACTCGGGCCAGACCTTCACCGCGGCCCTGAAGGGAGCGTCCGACCAGAGCCGCTCGGTCATCCCGGGCTGGACCGACGGGCTCGTCGGGCAGAAGGTCGGGTCACTCGTGCAGCTCGAGATCCCCTCCGACGACGCGTACGGCGAGCAGGGCCAGGGGCCGATCGCCCCCAACGACCCGCTCGTGTTCGTGATCCAGGTGATCTCGGCCACCACCGAGGCCCCTGTGGAGACCACCACCACCGTGCCCGGCGGCGACGCCGCCACCACCACCACGCCTGAGGTCACCACCACCACGGCTCCCTGACCAGCGTCGTGTGACCGATGACCGGAGGGGCGACGTTGAGCCGCACCCGGCGCGTGGCCCAACCTGAGACCTCCCTGCCGCCACCCGCCTCGGAGTGCTCGTGTCCAACCTCTTGTACCGGCTGGGACGCTTCGCGGTCCGCCGTCGGTGGCGCGTGCTCGGGGCGTGGCTGCTGGCCCTGATCCTCTTGACCGGCGTCGGCAGGTCGCTCGGCGGGGAGCCCGTCGACGACTTCAACGTGCCGGGCACCGAGAGCCAGGCCGGACGAGACCTGCTCGAGGCCG
>CAZIVZ010000190.1:0-6517 GCA_964542495.1 uncultured Aquihabitans sp. | reverse complement strand
TCAACCGGTTCTCGGCGACCCGCCCCGGGTCGTGGATGGTGCGCCACGTGGCCGCGCCGATCGACCCGATCCTGTTCAAGCGCACCAACGGACGCTTCACCCTGACCGGCAAGCCCACCCTGCCGATGCTCGCGCTCACCGTCGTGGGCCGGAAGACGGGCGAACCCCGCACCGTGCAGCTCGCCTACGAGGCCGACGGCGACAGCTTCCTGGTGGTGGCCAGCGCCATGGGCCAGGAGCGCCACCCGGCCTGGCGGTACAACCTCGAGGCGGCGGGCGGCGGTTCGGTGCAGCTCCCCGGCCGGGTGGTGGACGTGACGGCCACCGTGCTCGGCGACGACGAGAAGACGGCGGTCTGGCCCCGGATCAAGGCCACGATCCCGCAGATGGCCACCTACGAGCAGCGCACCGACCGCAACCTCCGCGTCTTCCGCCTCACGCCCGTGGCCTGAGGTCGCGCGTCTCGGACGACGGCGCCGGTCAGCGGCGGGAGAGCAGGACCACCGGGATCGTGCGGCCGCCCGCGGTCTTCTCGTAGTCGGCGAAGCCGGGCATGAGCTCCTTCTGCTTGGCCCAGATCTCGTCGCGCAGGGCGCCCTCGAGGACGGTGGCGGTGACGGGGATCGTGTCGGCGCCGACCTCGATCTGCGTTTCGGGGTTGGCCACCAGGTTGTGGAACCAGGCGGGGTGGTCCGGCGCGCCGGCCTTGGACCCGAAGATCGCCCAGTCGTCGCCCACCGGCTGGTACACCAGCGGCGTCACGCGCTCGGTGCCGGACTTGGCACCCGTGTGGTGCACCAGCACCATGGGCGCCCCCTCGAAGGGCGGCCCCACCACGCCGGCGTTGGCGCGGAACTCCTCGATGACCTTGGTGTTGAAGTCGTTCATCTCGTCAGCCATGGGTGGAGTCTGCCACCAGCTTCCGGATCGCCGACGCCTCGCCCGGGCGGACGTTGCGGTCGGTGAGGCGCACCTCGGCCACGTCGGCCAGGACGGCGCGAGCCTCCTGCCGCAGCCCGCTGGCCTGGAGGAAGTTCGACAGCAGGGTGCGACGGATCTGGGGGACCAGCGCCCGCTCCACACGCGCTCGGGCCCGGGCCAGCGCCGATCCCGCCCGCGGTGCCTCGTCCACCTCCATCGCCCCCATCAGGATCCAGGTGAGGGCCACGTCGACCTCACTGGCGCCGCGCCGGGCGTTGCTCCAGTCGATCACCACGGGGCCGTCGGGCGAGCAGATGACGTTGCCGGGGTGCAGGTCGAGGTGCAGGACCGATCGGCCGGCCACGGGGTGGGGGAGCAGGGCCTCGGGGGCGACGATGGCGTGCAGTCGGGCGTGGAGCCCGGCCAGGGTGCGGGCGTGGCCGCGTACCCGCCAGGGGTGGGCGCCGAGGTCGTCGAGCATGGTCGGCCCGGCGATGCGCTCGAGCACGAGCTCGCCCGGGCCCACCCGATGGACCTCGGGCACCGGGTAGCCGGCGGCGCGCACGTGGGTCATCACCAGTGCCTCGAGGGTGTGATCCCTCGGGGCTGGGGTGCGGCGCAGCACCAGGCCCGGGCCGTGAGCGTGGATGGTGGCGTCGCGCCCCGCCGCGATCTGCGGGCCCAGCTCGTGGTCGGGCGTGCGGCGGTCGTCGACCTCCATCAGCCCGGCCGGGCCCCTTGCCGCCAGAAGTTGGCCATCCAGGCTGCGACCCGCCGGCGGTCGTCCTCCAGCGGCCCGTCGAGGGTGGCCAGGGCGGTGTCGCTGCGATCGGGACCGATCAGGCCTCGGCGCAGGCCGATGAGGCCGCGGGACACCTCGGCGGAGAACTCGGGGTGGGGCTGGATGGCCAGCGCTCGGGGGCCCACGGTGAACGCCGCCACCGGGCAGTGGTCGGTGCGGGCGATCACCGTGGCCTCGGCGGGGAGGTCCACCACCTGGTCCTGGTGGCTGGCGATCAGCCGAAAAGCACCATCGACCGGTGGGGGGTCCATCCACGGCGGGCGGGGGCCGACCAGCTCGTAGCGGTGCACGCCCGCGCCCCAGCCCGCCTCGGCCCGGGCCACCCGGCCGCCCAGGGCCTGGGCGAGGAGCTGGTGCCCGAAGCACACGGCCACCAGCGGTGCCTCCACCTCGATGAGCCGGCGCAGGAACCCCTCGACCGGCGCGATCCACGCCAGGGGCTCGTACGCCGAGCTGGCCGAGCCGCTCACCAGCCAGCCGTCGTGGGCGCCCGGATCGGTGGGCACCGGGCCCTGCTGCACGTCGTAGGTGACCAGGTCGATCCCCTGGGGCCCGAGCAGGTCGGCGAACGCTTCGGGGTAGTCGCCGTGGCCGGCGGCGACGTCGGGGGCGATGTACCCGCACTGGAGCAGGCCGATCTGGAGACGGGGCGGCATGGCCGGTCACGCTACCGGTGCCCCGTCACCGGGGTCACCCGGCACCGGGGGTCACTCGTAGCGCAGGCCCATCTCGCGCAACAGGTCGACGAACCGGGACCCGGCGTCGGGGGCCGGCTCGCCGGGGACGTAGGTGACGGCGTGGAGCTCGCCGGTGAAGGGGAACGGGCCGTGGGCCTGCGCCAGCTCCCACGAGACGGGGGAGCGGCGGTCGATCCCCACGTTGATCCCCTCGAAGGGCGCCATGGCGCCCAGCATCACCAGATCGTCGACGCTGCCCCGGACCTCGCCGCCCACCGACACCGCTGCGTTCCAGCGCCAGTTGCCGGGCGCGGTGATGGCCAAAGAGATGGCCTCGGTGCCGTCGGGGACCGGGCCGCAGCGCAGGGTGGTGGGGACCCCGTAGCCGTTGTGGACGAAGACCAGCTCGCCGGCGTCGTCCACGTACAGCAGGTAGCCGCCGCCCTGGTCGCCGTGGGACACCATCACCCCTCGGTCGCCAACCCTGAACCTCAAGTCGACGTTGACGGTGAAGCTTCGCCACTGGATCAGCATCTGGGACCGATACCGCTCGAGGGTGTGGGTGCCGGCCACGATCCGCACCGGCGCCTGGAGGGGCTCGTCGTACACCGGTCGCACCACGTAGCGGAGCCTCGATCCCTCGTCGAGGGGGTACACCTGGTTGCGACGGGCGGCCGCCTCCCAGCCCGCGGCCAGCTCGGCCACCTTCCCGGGGTGCTCGGCGGCCAGGTCGTGGCGCTCGGTGCGGTCCTCGGCCAGGTGGTACAGCTCCCACTCGTGGTCGCCGAACTCGGTGAGCGGCTGGTGGCGGGTCACCACCTCCCAGCCGTCGTCGTAGTAGCCCCGGTGGCCGGACATCTCCAGGTACTGGGGTCCACGCTCGTGGGCCCGCCCGGCGTCGGCCAGCACCGGGACCAGGCTGGTGCCGTCGAGCGGCTGGAGCACGCGCCCGGCGCGCTCGTGGGGCCGGGCCACCCCGGTCAGCTCGCACAAGGTGGGCAGCAGGTCGGTGACGTGGGCCCACTGGTCGCGCAGGCCGCCCTCGGCTTGGCCGCGCGTCCAGTGGAGGATGAACGGCACCGAGTGGCCGCCGGCGTGGGTGTTGATCTTGTAGAGCCGAAACGGCGTGTTCGAGGCCATGGCCCAGCCCCGCGGGTAGTGCACGAGCGCCTGGGGCCCGCCGGCGAGGTCGATCCGGGACCGGTCGAAGTCGTGGTCCTCGATGTCGGTCACGTTCTTGGACACGAGCGTGCGGAAGTACGAGGTGGTACCGAGCGCCTCACCCTCGCGCGAGGCGCCGTTGTCGGAGAGGAACAGGAAGATCGTGTTCTCGGCCTCGCCCAGCTCGTCGAGCGCGGCGTGCAGGCGGCCCACCGACTGGTCGACGCTGTCGACCATGGCCGCGTAGACCTCCATGTAGCGCGCGTACAGCGCCTGGTCTGCGGGGTCCAGCGAGTCCCAGGGCGGCACGTCGTCGCCCTCCTCGGCGTTGCGGGGCGCCAGCTCGGTGCCGGGCGGGAGCAGGCCCAGCTCCACCTGGCGCTCGTGGCGGGCCTGGCGCAGGGCATCCCAGCCGGCGTCGTAGCGGCCGCGGTGGCGCGCGAGGTCCGACGCCTTGCACTGGAGCGGCGCGTGCACGGCGATGTGGGCGAAGTAGCACAGGAACGGCTGGCTCGGGTTGGACGCCTTGGCCTGGCGGATCATGGCGATGGCCCGGTCGGTGAGGTCGTCGGTGACGTAGTAGCCGTCGGGGTACTGGTCGAGCTCCACCGTGTGGTTGTCCTCCACCAGGCGGTGCGGGTGGTGGAGGTTGGTGAAGGCGTCGAGCACGCCGTAGTAGCGGTCGAACCCGCGCTGGCAGGGCCACGAGTGGCGCGGGCCGGCGTCGGAGAGGTCCGAGTCCTTGGTGAGGTGCCACTTGCCCACGGCGATGGTGTGGTAGCCGGCGTCGCGGAACACCTCGGCCGCGGTGGCCACGTCGTCGGCCAGCTCGGCGGCGTAGCCGGGGAACCCGGGGTCGGAGTTGGCCACGTGGCCGGCCCCGGCGCGGTGCGGGTTCACCCCGGTGAGCAGGGCGGCCCGGGTGGGCGAGCACATCGGGGTGACGTGGAAGTTGGTGAACTGGAGGCCGCCGGCGGCCAGCCGGTCGAGGTTGGGGGTGGGGATCTCCGAGCCGTAGCAGCCCAGGTCGGCGAAGCCGAGGTCGTCGGCCAGCACCACCACGATGTTGGGCGCGTCGGACCCCGGCGTGGGTCGCTGCGGCCACCAGCTCTCCGACCCGGCGAACGTGCGCCCGACCCGGCCCCCGAACCCTTCGTAGGGACCTGCTGCTGCGGAGTCGACCATGCACCCTGCCTCTCGACCGTCGGTCGACGGCAGACGCCGTCGGCCGGGAAACGTACCTGGCGCGACCGAGGCTGCCCGGGCCGTCCCGCCCCGTTCTGTCGCCCAGGATGGTCATGGATGACCACGCTGGGCTTCAGAACCCACCGCAGATTCTGCGCAGAATCTGCGCAACGCTTCTGTCGCCCAGGATGGTCACGGATGACCGCTCTGGGCTTCAGAAGCGCGTGGCGCTCAGGCGATGGGGCAAGGGCGCCAGGTCGCGGTCGCGCGGTCAGCGCTTCTTGAGGAGGTCGAAGACGCCGCGGACGACGTTGTTGACCGTGGCCCGGCCCTCGCGGCTCTTGAGGAAGTCGGTGACGACGTGGTCGTCGTCGGCCTTGGCCTTCGTTCCGCCCCGTCGCCGAGGGGCGGGCTCGACGCGCTCGGCTCGCCCCGGTGGTCCCTTGGGCCCGGCCTTGGCGCGGGTGTGCTGCGTCGGCGCCGGAGCTGGCGGCGGCGCCACGTCGGTGTCGAACGCCTCGGGGTCCAGCCCCGAGTCGCGCCCCAGGTCTCCAGGCGACGGATCGCTCGGGTAGGCCCCCGCCGGAGGCGGCGGAAGGTCCGGCCGAACCACCGGCGGCTCGCCGGCCACCGGTGGCGCTGCCGGCTCGCCCGCGGGCTCGCCCGCCGCAGCAGCGGGAGCAGCCGGCCCAGCGGCCGGCACCGCGACCCCCATCTTGGCGGCCAGGAGCTCGCGGGCCGACTCGCGGTCGACCTCGGCGGCGTAGGTGGCCCACCGGTCGCTGGCCTGGGCCAGGGCCAGGACCTCCGCCGGGTCCACGGCGCCGATCTGCGACACGGGCGGGCGCACCTTGGTCCACGCCACCGGGGTGGGCGCGCCGTTGTCGGCCAGGGTGGTCACGATGGCCTCGCCGATCCCGAGCTGGGTGAGCGCCTCCTCGAGGTCGTAGTCGTCGGTGTTCGGGTAGGTGGACACGGCCGCCTTGAGGGCCTTGGCGTCTCGGGGCGTGTAGGCCCGCAGGCCGTGCTGCACCCGGTTGCCGAGCTGGGCCAGCACCTCGTCGGGCACGTCGTCGGGGAGCTGGGTCACGAAGAACACACCCACGCCCTTCGACCGGATGAGCCGCACGGTCTGGGCCACCTGGTCCACGAACTCCTTTGACGCACCGTCGAAGAGGAGGTGGGCCTCGTCGAAGAAGAACACGAGCTTGGGCTGGTCGAGGTCGCCCGCCTCGGGGAGGTGCTCGAACAGCTCGGCGAGGAGCCACATGAGAAACGTCGAGAACAGCTTGGGCCGGTCCTGCACTGCGGCCAGCTCGAGGCAGCTGATCACGCCCCGCCCGTCGGGCGCGAGGCGGAGGAGGTCGTCGACGGTCACCTCGGGCTCGCCGAAGAACAGCTCGGCGTCCTGCTGGAGCAGCTCCACCAGCTTGCGCAGCAGCACGCCCGCGGTCTGGCTGGAGAGGCCGCCGATCCCCTTGAGCTCGGGCTTGCCCTCGTCGCTCACCAGGAACTTGAGCAGGTCGACCAGGTCCACCAGGTCGAGCAGCGGCAGGCCCTGCTGGTCGGCGTAGTAGAAGACCAGCGCCAGCGACGACGTCTGGGTCTCGTTGGCGCCGAGCACCTTGGCCAGCAGCTGCGGCCCGAACGAGCTCACCGCGGCCCGCACCGGCACCCCCGAGCCCTCGCCGCCCAGCGCCCAGAACTGCACCGGCGAGCCGGTGGGGGTGTAGGCGAGGCCCAGCTCCTCCAGCCGCTTCGTGATGCGATC
>CAZIVZ010000189.1:0-6517 GCA_964542495.1 uncultured Aquihabitans sp. | reverse complement strand
AGCCCGGTCTGCCCCTTGGCCAGGTTGGTGCGGTACAGCTCGTTGGAGGCCTTGGCGGTGGAGTGGCCCGAGTAGGTCCGCATCATCCACGGACGGTCCGGCTGGCGCGAGTCGGTCATGCCCCATTCTCCGCCGCGCGCCGACCCCATGTCACGCCCACCCACTCCTACCCCCAAGCGAATGTGGTGTGTGGGAACGACGTTCCTGTTGATTTCGCGCGTGAAGTTCGCCGTCCCCTCGGTGTCCGTGGGAACGCCTTCACATCCGGCCGATCCGTCCGATGGAGCAGCGTGGCCCCCACCGCGAACTGCCCCACCTGCAGCGCTCCACTGTCGCTGACCCCCCACGGATCGTTCGACTCGTGGATCTGCCCGGCCGGTCACGGCCTGGCCGCCACGCTGTCCGAGCTGTACGAGGAGGGCCAGGAGGACGAGGTCCGCCGCCTCTGGACCCTGGCTCGAGCGGTGCCGGCGTCCGCGTCCGCCCCGGGAGGCCGACCCTGTCCCCTGTGCACCCGGCCGATGGTGTCGGTCGTGGTCCCCACCGATGCCGACGAGGCGCTCGAGGGCGAGCCGGGCGACACCGCCGACACCGGCGAGGTGCCTGTGGACGTGTGCCCCGTCGACCAGGCCATCTGGTTCGACGTGGCCGAGCTCGACGCGCTACCCGACGACCTTCCCGACCCCCAGCCCAGCGCGGAGCAGGAGGCCGCGCTCGCGGACATCCGCCGCACCTTCGGCGACGCCATCGTGGCGTCGATGCGGGCCGACGAGGGCTTGGCCGACCGCCTGGTCGACCGCCTGGGCCGCAGCCCGCGGGCGACCCGCCACCTGGCGGACAAGACCCCCACTGCCTGACCGGGTGCCGGTCAACGGCGACCGGCCCCGGTCACCAGGGCGTCACTCGGGCAGCGTGATGTTCCGCTCGGCGGCCGCCGCCGCCACCTCGTCGGGGAAGACGTTCTTCAACAGGTACAGGTCCCGCGCCAGCACGTAGTCCGGCGCCAGGGTCTTGGCGTACCGCTCGAAGTAGAGGAGCTGCTTCGAGACCAACACCAGCTCCCGCGGTGCCGTGGCGCCGAACTGGTCGGCCAGCTCCAGGTTGGTCTTCAGGGTCTCGCCGAGGCTGACCGAGCCGAGCCCCTTGTTGAGCATGGGCTCCATGACCATGGCGATCGCCGGACCGGCCACCTCGGGGTCGACGTCGGCCGACATCACCCCCACCCGCTGGTAGGCCCGCACCACGCGCCGGTAGTCCTGGTCGATCATCGAGGTGAACAGGATGTCGCGCATGGCCGCGCGCCACTCGTCGGGCAGCTCGCCCATGATCCCGAAGTCGAGGTAGGTCGCCCGGCCGTCGTCGAGCACCCAGAGGTTGCCGGCGTGCACGTCGCCGTGGAACGGCCCGTGCACGAGCGCCGCCTCGATCCACACCTTGATGCCCCGCCGCAGCACCAGCTCGCCGTCGACCTCCCGCTCGGCGAGCACGTCGAAGGCGTCCATCGGCACGCCGGACATGCGCTCCATGCAGATGAGGTGGGGGCCGCAGTAGTCCCAGTAGATCTCCGGGGCGGTGATCCCGGTGTTGTCGCCGAAGTGGCCGATGCCCTCCCGGAACCGGGTCTGGCGGTGGGCCTCGAGCGCGGCGTTGAGCTCCTGGTTGGTGACCTCGTGGAGGTCTTCCACCATGGCGACCACGTTGGCTCGCCGGCCGACCTCGAAGCGGTTGAGGAGCCGGGTGGCGAAGAAGTACTGGATGCGCAGGTCGGTGTTCATCCGGTGGGCGATGTCGGGCCGTTGCAGCTTGATGACCGCCTCACGACCGTCGGGCAGCGTGCACGCGTGCACCTGGGCGATCGACGCCGCCGAGAGGGGCACGTCGTCGAAGTACCGGAAGATCTGGCCCGCCGGCCGCCCCAGCTCGGTGGCGATCAGGGCGCGGACCGTCTCGGGCGGGAAGGGGCGCACCTCGTCGAGGGTGCGCAGGCACGCGTCGGCCAGTGGGGCCGGGAACAGGCTGGGCGACGAGGCGATGAGTTGCCCGAACTTCACGAACGTGGGCCCCAGCTGCTCGAACCCCTCCACCAGGCCCTCGGAGGCGGCGGAGGCGAGCGAGCGACCCCGACGTCGGACCACCCAGGCGGCGACGGCACGCAGCACCGCGGCCACCAGCACGACGTGGGTGATCACCAGCCGGCGGACCTCCTCGAACCCGAACCGGTCCAGCGGCGGCGCGTGGATCTCGAGCGCCTCGGGCGGCGGACCGTCGGCGTAGGGGCCGCGGAAGTGGGCCACCACCCCGGCGGCGTCGGTGCCTGCCGTGGTCGCGTCGAGCGGTGGGCCGGGTTCGGTGGTCACCTCCCCATGTTGGCGTCTGGACGTCGGCGGGCCGGCACCGTCACCTTCGGGGGGTTCGGGGGTTCTACCCCCCTGGACCCCGGTCGGGGTCCGTTCAGATCGTCTCCACGAGCAAGGAACCACCACCGATGTACAGCACGCCCACCCGGGTCCTCCCAATCAGCGTCAGCGCGGGAGCTACCGGTGTCCTCGCCTACACCGGCGGGCCGCTCACCATCATGTTCCTGGTTGCGCTCGCCCTCCTGGTGGTCGGCGTGCTGGCGGTGCGGTCGTCGCGGATCGTGGCTCGCTGATCCAGCTCGACGGGCGGGAGGGCACCTGACCGATGGCAGGCGTGCGGCTGCTCCAGTCGATCTCGTTCGTGATGATCGTGCTCTTCTTGAGCTACGTCACGTCGATCCTGGTCCCGTTCGTCCGGCGCAAGCCGGACCGACGTGGCGATCCCGACCAGTTCGACTGGCACTTCTTCATCCCGTGTCGGGACGAGGCCGCGGTGATCGGCGCCACGCTGGCCCGCTGTCGGGCCGACTTCCCCCACGTGAACGTGTGGGTGGTCGACGACGACAGCGAGGACGCCACGGCAGACATCGTGCTGGCCGCCGCCGCCGAGGATCCTCGCATCCACCTGGTCCAGCGTCGCCTGCCCAACGCTCGCACCGGCAAGGGCGATGCGCTCAACGCGGCGTACCGGGCGCTGAACGACCACCTCAGCGCAGGGACCGATCGCGCCCAGGTGATCATCAACGTGGTCGACGCCGACGGCGAGATGGATCCCGGCTGCCTCGAGTACATGGCCGCCGACACCGTCTTCGGTGACGCGCTCGTGGGTGCGGCCCAGGTGTCGGTCACCATGAAGAACCGCGACGACCCCGACCCGCGGCCGGGTGAGTCGTGGCTCATCGGGTTCCTCGCCCGGTGGATGATCCGGATGCAGGACCTCGAGTTCCGCACGACCATCGCCGCCATGCAGGCCCTGCGATCGCGAATCCACTCGGTGGGCTTGGGGGGCAACGGCCAGTTCACCAGGCTGTCGGTGCTCGACGAGATCGGCGAGCGGTTCCACGAGCCATGGCACGGCGCCCTGCTCGAAGACTACGAGCTCGGGGTCCACGTCCTTCTGGCGGGCTATGCCAACCGCTACGTGCACGACACCTTCGTCGCCCAGGAGGCCCTGCCCTACGTCACCCGCTTCGTGACCCAGCGCACTCGATGGGCCCAGGGCAACATCCAGTGCATCCGGTACCTCCCGGAGCTGTTCCGGTCTCCGCACCTCACCAACGCGGCGATGATCGAGTCGTCGTACTACCTCGTGCTGCCGTACGCCCAACTCCTCGGCACTCTGATCTGGCCGATCATCACCGCGGCGCTCATCATGCAGGTCAACCAGCCCGACGTCGGCCTCGCGCACTACCTGCTCGGCCAGGTGTGGCTCCTGCCGCTCCTGTTCCTGTTCTCGCTGCTCCCGTTCATGGTCTGGGGTCCCCTGTACCGCCGTCGCGAGGCACCCGAGGCGTCGTGGGTCCGGGGTTGGATCTGGGGCTTCGGGAACTGGCTGTACGTGTACTACATGTACTTCTGTGTCTGGCGGGCGTTCATCCGGGTGGTCCTCGGGCGCTCCGGCTGGGCCAAGACCCGTCGCAACGCCGAGCCGATCGTGGCCGGGCCTGTGGCCAAGGAGGCGTAGCCGTGGCTCATGCGGCAGTCCTGGGCGCGCCGGCGCGCGAGCAGAGCCGGGGAGTGGTCGTCGCCCTCTCGCGAGCGGTGGTGGCCGTGACCATGGGTGCCGCCTGCGTGGCCCTCGTGGTGTTCGCGCCGCAGTTCCGCGAGCTCGAGGCGTGGTCGGCCACACCGGTGACCGGTGTCGTCACCGGCGGCGACGCGCGCCACATCGATCGCAGCGCCATCGTGCTGTTCGGGCTGGGAACGCCCGGCGCCCGGGGTCTGCGCATCACCCCGGAGTGCAGCGCGGTGGCGCTGGTGCTCCCCGTGCTGGCGGTGGCCGCGTTCCTCGTGGGGTTCGGTCGACGGTTCTCGGCTCGTCGGACGATCACCGCGGCCGCGGCCACCTCCGCGGTGATCCTGCTGGTCAACACGGCCCGCATCGCCATCATCGCCGCCGCCACCCAGCGCTGGGGGACCGAGGGCTACGAGGCCAGCCACCTCTTCGTGGGCTCGGCCATCAGCCTCGTCGGCTTCAGCCTCGGGCTCATCGTGGGGTTCAAGGTCCTGGTGAGCGGAGACGAGGTCACCCAGCGGATCCCCGATCCCACCCGGTGACCGCCAGGCCGAGCCCGCGGCCGTCTCGTTGGCGCTGCGGCGTCGGCATCGTCGGGCGGCTCCTCGTCTACGCCAGCCTCGCCATCCTGGCCACCGTGGCGTACCTGGCGTTCGGCACCGCCCGCATCGAGGCGCACGCCCAGCGAGCGCTCCGGGCCGACTTCGCGGCGCTGACCAGCGCCGCCACGCCCTCGGCGACCACGCGACCGCCTGCGACGGCACCGCGCTCGACGGCACCCACTCCCACCTCCACCGACCCGGCCCCGATCACCCCGGCACTCGCGCCGGCCGGCACCACGTCGGCTCCCGCGGTCGGATCGCCCGTGGCTCGCCTGGTGATCCCCGCCATCGGGCTCGACCGGATCGTGGTGGAGGGGGTCGGCACCGCGCAGCTCCGCGGAGGCCCTGGCCACTACCCCGGCACCGCCCGGCCGGGCGAGCAGGGCAACGTCGGGATCGCCGGGCATCGCACCACCTATGGCGCACCGTTCGGGGACCTCGACCGGCTCCACCCGTCGGACCGGATCACGCTCCACACCGTCGACGCCCGGTCGTTCACCTACGAGGTGCTCGGCACCGAGATCGTGGCGCCGAACGAGGTGCGCGTCCTGGACGACCAGGGCGACGATCGCCTCACGCTCACCTCGTGCCACCCCAAGCGCTCCGCCCGGCGGCGGATCGTGGTGTCGGCCCGGCTGGTGGTTCCGGACGAGGCACCGGCTTCGATCGCGCCGGTGCCGACCACCAGCACCACGTTGCCCGTCACGGTGGCGCCGCCGGCATCGAGCCGCACGACGCTCGCGGGGTCGTCGGCATCGGGGCAGGCCACCGCGGCGTGGTGGTGGGGCTGGTTCGTGCTCGGCGCTGCGGCCAACGAGGCTCGGCACCGATGTCGACGGTGGCTCCGGCCTCGGGGTCGGGCCTGGTGGACCGCCGGCGCCACCGGCCTGGCCATCGTGGTGGTGGGCGCCACCTGGCGGGGGGCCGTCACCGCCGCCGACGTCATCCAGTGGAACCTGTGAACGCCTCCGGCAGGGGCCGGGCCAAGGCGGCGGCGAGGCGGTCGAGGTAGTCCTCGCGCGACACGTCCACCGCGCCGAGCGAGCGTAGGTGGTCGGTGGTCCACTGCACGTCGAGCAAGGTCGCGCCGCCTCGCTCGAGCAGGCCCACCAGGTGGACGAGGGCCACTTTGGAGGCATCGGTGCGGCGGTGGAACATCGACTCGCCGGCGAAGAGGCCCCCGATCGCCACCCCGTACAGCCCGCCGGCGAGGTCGCCCTCGGGTGTCCACGCCTCCACGCTGTGGGCCCAACCCAGGCGGTGCAGGCGCTGGTAGGCCTCGGTGATGCGATCGTCGATCCAGCCGTGCTGGCGTCGGGGGTCGGCGCAGGCTGCGATCACGGCGTCGAACGCCGTGTCCACCCGCACCTCGTAGCGGGCGGTCGACCGCCGCAGCGACCGTGTCAGCCGCAGGCCGTCGAGGGGGAGGATCCCGCGAGGGTCGGGTGACCACCACGCCAGGGTGCGGCGGCGCACCGGCATGGGGAACAGCCCGGCCCGGTAGGCCGACAGCAGCGTGCCGGGCTCCAGGTCGGCCCCGACCGCCACGATCCCGGCGTCGTCGGCCTGGGACGGGTCCGGCATCTCCCACGGCGACGGCGGAGGTTCCACCGGGCCCGGATGCTGGTAGCGCTCCACCGTCCCGACCGTACGGGACGGTGCGAGCTACTTCTTGGCGTAGTCGTAGAAGCCGATGCCGGACTTGCGGCCGAGCTGGCCGGCGGTGACCATGCGGCGCAGGGCGGGCACGGCGGCGTAGTTGGGGTCACGGAACTCGGCGTAGAGGGCGTCGAGGATCGACAGCGAGGTGTCGAGGCCCACCA
>CAZIVZ010000188.1:0-6518 GCA_964542495.1 uncultured Aquihabitans sp. | reverse complement strand
GGTTGACGGCCAGCCCGAGCAGCGTGATGACGGGCAGCACGAGCCAGCCGGTGAGCCGCTCGAGCACCACCGAGGCGAACGTGGTGGGACCCTCGCCGTTGTCCCGGGACAGGCGCGACACCCGGAGGGCGTCGCCGCCGATGGTGCTGGGCAGCACGTTGCCCACGAACTGCCCGGCGAAGTACAGCGAGAGCAGCCGGCCGAACGGCGGGTGCTGGTCCAGCGCGGCCAGGACGGCGCTCCACCGGACCGCCGAGAGCACCACCCCCAGGAACGTGAGGACCAGGGCCCCGGCCAGCCAGAGGAGCGTGTGGCCGGTGGCGTCGGGGATGGTGTCGGACCAGTTGGTGCCGATCTTGGTGACCAGGACCCACAACAGGAGCGCGCTGACCACCAGGCGCGCCGCCATGATCAGTTGTGGTCGGGAGATCTGCACGTGCCGGCCCCTGGCAGAAGGTGCGGTCCACCCTAGTTGCGACGACCCTCGGCCCGACCCCGCCGATACCATCTCAACCGCAGTCCGTGACCTGCCGATGGTCCGGTGTCGCGTCTCGTTCCACCCGGAGGGGTCCCATGTCCCGTCATCGCAGGTCCACCCGTCCCCGTGCGGGCGTCCCGGCCGTCCTGGCGGCCGGGTTGCTCGTGGCGGCCTCGGCGTGCAGCGCGGCGGGCGGCGTCTCCCAGGACGTGTCCACCGGACCGGGCACCCCGTCCAGCTCGAACATCGCCTTCCTGAACCAGGCGGCCGCCGCCACCAACGAGGTCCAGACGTTCAAGGTGGAGATCGCCACCACGCTCGACGGCCTCGGTGCCGGCGGTGAGGTCACGGCTCGGGGCACCGGAGAGATCGACCGCGCCGGGAAGCGGGCCCACCTGGAGCTCGATGCCAGCGGCGCCCTGGATGCCTTCGGTGGCGCCGGTGACCTGGTCGACGGGGCCGGGGAGGTGGAGGTGGTGGTCGACGGCGACACCGCCTACCTGCGCTCGCCGCTGTACGCCGACCTGACCGGATCCGATGCCACGTGGGTGTCGGCCTCGGCCGCCGATCTCGCCGACGACGGCCCGAGCGCCATCACCGGCCAGGGCGACCCCGGCGGCCTCCTCGCCCTCCTGGAGGGGGCGGGCGGCCCGCTGGAGGAGCGGGGCCGTGAAGACGTCCGCGGCGTCCCCACGCGCCACGTCGCCACCGTCATCGACGTGGAGAAGGCGCTGGCCCAGCTGCCCGACGACCGTCACCGCGCCGCGGTGGACGCCCTGCGGGAGTACGGCGCCGAGGCCTCGTCCTACGTCACCATCCCCGCCGAGGCGTGGGTCGACGACGACGGCCGCGTGCGCCGGCTCCGGGTGGACCTCGACTTCTCGGAGGCGGCCGACGAGGCTCCGGGCCTGGCCGACGCCTCGGCCTCGATCACCGTCGAGCTGTTCGACTTCGACGAGCCGGTGGACATCGCCGTCCCCGATCCCGCCGACGTGGCCGAGCTCGACCTCTCGTCGCTGCTCGGCGGCGACTGACCGAGCTCGAACCCGTGGCCGACGTCCGCGAGGTGGTGGTGGGTGCCGGACACCTGTCGGTGCTCGAGGCCGGCGCGGGTGGTCGGCCCCTGCTGCTCGTCCACGGCTTCACCGGCGCCAAGGAGGACTTCGCCGACTGGATCGACCGGTTCGCCGCCGAGGGCTGGTGGGCCGTGGCCCCGGACCTGCGCGGCCACGGCGCCAGCCACCACCCCTCCGACGAGGAGGCCTACTCGCTGGCCCTGTTCGCCGGTGAGGTGGAGGCGCTGGTCGACGAGCTCGGTTGGGACCGCTACGCCCTGCTCGGTCACTCCATGGGCGGCATGATCGCCCAGGCCCTGGCCGTCGACCGGCCCGAGCGCATCAGCCGGCTGGTGCTGATGGACACCCACCACGGCCCGGTGGAGGGGCTCGATCCCGAGCTGGTGGCCATCGGGATGGACGTGCTGCGGACGCAGGGCCTGCCCGCCCTGCTCGAGCTGCTCGACGCCATGGCCGCCGAGCGGGCACCGTCGGACGAGCGGGTGCGCGCCAGCCGGCCGGGCTACGTCGAGTGGAACGAGCAGAAGGTGCGCACGTCGTCGCCGGCCATGTACGCGGCCATGGCCACCGAGCTGGTGAACCGGCCCGATCGCCTGGCCGACGTGGCGGGGCTGGCCATCCCCACCCGCGTGGTGGTGGGTGCGGAGGACACGGCGTTCGTGGCCGCCGCCCACCGGCTGGCCGGCGCCATCGAGGGTTCTGACCTCGTGGTGATCCCCGACGCCGCCCACAGCCCGCAGTTCGAGAACCCCGCCGCCTGGTGGGAGGCCGTCAGCACCTTCCTGGCCGCCGGCTGATCCCGGCCGGGGCGCAGGCTCAGGCGAGCCCGGCCAGCCAGGCGGGCAGGTCGGCGATGGTGTCGAGCGTGGGAACCTCGCCGTCGTGCTCGGCGTGCTCGTGGGCCCAGGTGACCCGATAGGGGATGTGCACGGCGTGGCCGCCGATCTCCAGGACGGGGAGCACGTCGCTGCGCACCGAGTTGCCCACCATGCAGAAGGACCGGGGCGCCACGCCGGCCGACGCCACCACCTTCCGGTAGGTCTCGGCGTCCTTCTCGGCCACGATCTCGAGGTGCTCGAAGCGGTCGGCCAGCCCCGACGCGGCGATCTTCAGCTCCTGGTGGTGGAGGTCGCCCTTGGTGACCAGCACGAGGCGGTACCCGGCGTCGGCCAGCGCGGTGACCGCCTCCTCCACCCCGTCGATGAGGTCGACGGGGTGGTCGAGCATGGCCCGGCCTGCGGCCAGGATCTGGGCCACCTCGTCGGGGCCGATGGCACCGTCGGTGACCTCGATCGCGGCCTCGACCATGGAGAGGGTGAACCCCTTGATGCCGTAGCCGTACCGGTGCAGGTTTCGGTGCTCCACCTCGCCGAGGGCCGCGCTCACGTCGACGTCGGGCGACGTGTAGCGCGCCACCAGCTCGGTGAAGCGCCGCTGGGTGCGCTCGAAGTAGATCTCGGAGTGCCAGAGGGTGTCGTCGGCGTCGAGGGCCACGACCTCGATGGCGTGGTGGCCGGCACCGCGGCCCGACGTCACCGGCACCGGTCGAGGAATCGGTCCCGTTCCACCAGGACGCGGGTTACCTTGCCCGCCCCCACCAGACCGCGCTCGTCGTTCACCGAGACGGAGAAGCGGAGCCGTCGACCTTCGACCTTCTCCAGCTTGGCGTCGGCGGTGATGGTGCCGCCCACCGCGGTGGGGGCGAGGTGGTCGAGCTGGATGCGCATGCTCACCGTGGTCTCACCGACGTCGAGGCTGCCGGCCACCGCCTTGACGGCCGCCTCCTCGCACAGGGCCACGATGCGCGGCGTGGAGACCACGTCGACATCACCGGAGCGAGCGGCCACGGCGGTGTCGGCGTCGGTGACGACGAGCTCGACGCGTCCGCTCAGTCCGGGTTTCAGGGCCACGTCGTTACGATAAGCCCCTCGTGGCGATCGGGGCGAAGCGCCGGCGGCCACGGCCGAGCCCAGCAGAGAGGTGGTCCCCCGTGATCGAAGAAGCCGTGGTGTCACGGGTGCTGGGTGCGGCCCTGCACACCGGTGGCGACTTCGCCGAGGTCTTCGTGGAGGACAAGCGGTCGTCGTCGGGCCGGCTCGACGACGGCAAGATCGAAGAGCTCGGCTCCGGCCGGGACCGCGGCGCCGGCATCCGGGTGGTGGCCGGCGAGACCACGGGGTTCGCCCACACCGCCGACCTCTCCGAGGTGGGCCTGCTGGCAGCCGCCGAGGCGGCGTCGGCCGCAGCGCGTGGCGGGGGCGGCGGCGTGCGCACCGTGGAGCTCACCCGGGCCGACCGCCCGTCCCAGCCGGTGGGCACCCGGCCCGAGGAGGTGGCCAAGGCCACCAAGGTGGCGCTCCTCCAGCGGGCCGACGAGGTGGCCCGCAGCCAGGCCGGTGCCATCAAGCAGGTCTCGGCCTCCTACGGCGACAGCCGGCGGCGCATCCTCGTGGCCAACTCCCAGGGCCTCCTCGCGTCCGACGACCAGACCCGCACGCTCTTCGTGGTGGGCGTGGTGGCGGCGGGCGACACCGGCATGCAGACCGGCCGACGCTCGATCGGCCACACCATGGGCTTCGAGCTCTTCGACCGCTACCAGGTGGAGGAACTCGCCCGCGAGGCGGCCGAGCAGGCCCTCACCAAGCTCCGGGCCCGGCCGGCGCCGAGCGGCGCCCTGCCCGTGGTGATCGGCAAGGGCGGCGGCGTGGTGCTGTTCCACGAGGCCTGCGGCCACGGCCTGGAGGCCGACCACATCCAGAAGAACGTGTCGGTCTTCGCCGGCCGGGTGGGCCAGCAGGTGGCCTCGCCGCTCGTGACCATCGTCGACGACGGCACCATCGCCAACGAGTGGGGCACCTTCGCCATCGACGACGAGGGCACGCCCGCCCAGCGCAACGTGCTCATCGAGGACGGCGTGCTCACCGACTACCTGTGGGACCACCTGCGGGCGGCCAAGGAGGGCCGGCCCCGATCGGGCAACGGTCGCCGCCAGAGCTACAAGCACCTGCCCATGGTCCGCATGACCAACACCCTGCTCACCAACGGCGACACCGACCCGGCCGACATCGTGGCCGACACCCCCTCCGGGGTCTACGTGGCCCACCTCGGCGGGGGCCAGGTGAACACGGCCACCGGCGACTTCGTGTTCGGCATGACCGAGGCCTACCTGATCGAGGACGGCCGGATCACCGAGCCGCTGCGCGAGGGCAACCTCATCGGCAACGGCCCGAAGGTCCTCGAGATGATCGACGCGGTGGGCAACGACTTCGAGATGGGTCCGCCCGGCACCTGCGGCAAGGACGGCCAGGGGGTCCCGGTGGGCGACGGCGTGCCCACCTTGCGGGTGACGTCGCTCACCGTCGGCGGGACGGCGGCCTGATGTCGTCCGACGAGCTGCTCGAGATCGGTGACCGGATCGTGGCCCTGGCCCAGGGCGACGAGCAGGTCGAGGTGGTGGTCGGTCGCTCCACGTCCACCGAGGTGCGCGTGTACGAGGGCGATGTCGAGCAGCTGGCGTCGGCCACCTCCGCCGGCATCGGCGTGCGGGTGATCCGCGACCATCGCCAGGGCTTCGCCTACGCCGGCAGCCTCGATCCCGACGTGCTGGCCGAGACGCTGGCCGAGGCGCGCGACAACGCCACCTTCGCCACGCCCGACGAGTGGCTCGGACTGGCCGAGCCCGACGGCGTGGCCGTGCCGTCGCTCGACCTCTACCGCGAGGGGCTCGCGGCGGTGTCCACCGAGGCCAAGATCGACCTCGCCGTCGCCCTCGAGAAGGCGGTGCGGTCGGCCGACGGGCGCATCACGGGCATCGACGCCGCCGACTACGCCGACGACGTGTCCGAGGGCGCGGTCGTCACCACCACCGGCATCCGGGCCGTGAGCCGCGAGACCTCGTGCTACGTGTCGGTGTCCTGCGTGGCCCAGGAGGGCGACGACACCCAGACCGGCTTCGGGTTCTCCGTGGGCCGGCTCCCCGACGACCTCGACATCGAGGTGGCCGCCGCCGACGCCGCCAACCGGGCCACCCGCCTGCTCGGTGCCACCCAGCCCCGCAGCGGTCGGGTCTCCGTGGTGCTCGACCCCTACGTGACCGCCCAGTTCCTCGGCATCATCGGCTCCACCCTGTCGGGCGAGGCCGTGCTCAAGGGCCGCTCGCTGTTCGCCGACCGGATCGGCGAGGAGGTGGCGGCCGGGGCCTTCACCCTGGTCGACGACGCCACCAACCCGCTGGCCTACAGCTCGAGCGAGACCGACGGCGAGGGCCTGGCGTCGCGCCGCAACGTGCTGATCGACGCCGGCCGTCTGGACATGTTCGTCCACAACGCCTACACCGCCCGCCGCTCGGGCACCACCTCCACCGCCAACGCCGTGCGGGGCTTCTCGTCCACACCGTCGGTGGGCTGCCGGGCCCTCTCGCTGGCGCCAGGCGCCAAGCTCCAGCCCGAGCTGCTGGCCGACGTGGGCGACGGCGTGCTCATCAGCTCCGTGTCGGGGCTGCACTCGGGCGTCAACCCGGTGTCGGGCGACTTCTCCACCGGTGCCGAGGGCCTGCGCATCTCGGGCGGCACCCTGGGCGCGCCCCTCCGGGAGTTCACGATCGCGTCCACCCTCCAGCGCATGCTTTCCGACGTGGCCGCGGTGGGCGCCGACGTGGAGTGGCTCCCCATGCGGGCCGCCGGCGTCAGCCTCGTGGTCCACGACGTCACCATGTCGGGGTCGTGAGGGCCGTGGCCGCCGCGGAGGGACCCCTCCGCCTGTCCTAGGTTTGCCCGCCGTGTCCACCTTCGAAGCCATCGTGCTCGGGATCGTGCAGGGTCTCACCGAGTTCCTCCCCATCTCGTCGAGCGCGCACCTGCGCATCGTCCCGGAGCTGTTCGGCTGGGACGACCCGGGCGCGGCCTTCACGGCCGTCATCCAGCTCGGCACCATGGCCGCGGTGGTCATCTACTTCTGGCGGGACC
>CAZIVZ010000187.1:4157-6520 GCA_964542495.1 uncultured Aquihabitans sp. | reverse complement strand
CGCGGCGTGATCCCCGCTCGCCTGCCGCCCGCGCTCGACGAGGTGCGCCCCCTCGCCGACGCCTTCGCCGCCGCCGGCGAGCCGCTGTACCGGGTGGGCGGGATCGTCCGGGACCTCCTCCTCGGCCGCGAGCTCGGACCCGACGCCGACATCGACCTCACCACCCCCGCCCGCCCCGATGCCATCAAGGACATCGCCGGGCCCCTCGTCGACGCCCTGTGGACCCAGGGCGAGCGGTTCGGCACCATCGGGGTGAAGGCGGGCGAGCGGATCTTCGAGATCACCACCCATCGCGCCGAGTCCTACGACCCCGACTCCCGCAAGCCGGAGGTCTCCTTCGGCGACGACATCGCCGACGACCTGGCCCGGCGCGACTTCACCGTCAACGCCATGGCCCTGCGGGTACCCGAGCCGGACCTGATCGATCCGTTCGGCGGCGCGTCCGACCTCGCCGCCGGCCGCCTGCGCACGCCTCGGTCGCCCGAGGAGTCCTTCACCGACGACCCGCTGCGCATGCTCCGGGCGGCGCGCTTCGTGGCCGGCTACGGGCTGGCTCCCGACGCCGAGCTCGTCGACGCGGTGCGATCCAACGCCGAGCGCCTCCAGATCGTGTCAGCCGAGCGGATCCGCGACGAGCTCGACAAGCTCCTGGTCGTCACCGACCCGTCCGCCGGGCTCTGGTTCGTGGTCGACACCGGCCTGGCCGACCTGTTCCTCCCCGAACTGGGGGCCATGCGCCTCGAGCAGGACCCGATCCACCACCACAAGGACGTGCTGGCGCACACGCTGGCGGTGGTGGCCAAGACGCGACCCGACCGGATCGTGCGCCTCGCCGCGCTGCTGCACGACGTCGGCAAGCCCAAGACCCGCTCGTTCGGCGAGGGCGGGGTCACGTTCCACCACCACGAGGTGGTGGGCGCCCGCATGGCCCGTGACCGCATGCAGGCCCTCAAGTACGCCAACGACGACATCGAGGCGGTGCGCCTGCTCGTCTACCTCCACCTGCGCTTCCACACCTACGGCATGGGGTGGACCGATGCGGCCGTGCGCCGGTTCGTGCGCGACGCCGGCGACCAGCTCGAGAACCTGATCGAGCTGACGCGCTGCGACGTGACCACGCGCAACAAGCGCAAGGCCGATCGCCTCGCGGCGCGCATGGACGAGCTCGAGCGACGGATCGCCGAGCTCAGCGCCGAGGAGGAGCTCAAGGCCATGCGTCCCGACCTCGACGGGCGCCAGGTGATGGACCACCTCGGTCTGGGCCCGGGCCGCCACGTGGGCGAAGCCTTGGCGCACCTGCTGGAGCTCCGGCTCGAGGAGGGTCCGCTGGGCGAGGAGGAGGCGTTCCGGCGCCTCGACGATTGGTGGGCCGATCGCCAGGGTTGACCCCTAGCCTCGACCGGGTCCTCGTCGCCTCCCACCGGGATCACGATGCCCTCCACCTCACCGGCCATCGAAGCGGTCGGCCTCGTCAAGCGCTACGGCGACAAGGAGGCCCTCGGCGGGGTCGACCTGGCCGTGCCGGCGGGGACCGTGACCGCCGTCCTCGGTCCCAACGGCGCCGGCAAGACCACGGCGGTGCGGATCCTCAGCACGTTGTCGCTGGCCGACGAGGGCACGGCCCGGGTGGCCGGCTTCGACGTGGCCGAGCACCCCACCGAGGTCCGTCGCCGGATCGGCCTGGCGGCGCAGGACGCCACGGTCGACCCGCTGCTCACCGGCCACGAGAACCTCACGATGATCGGCGAGCTGCACCAGATGCCCCGGCGCGCGGCCAAGGCCCGGGCCACCGAGCTGCTCGAGCAGTTCTCGCTCACCGATGCCGGTCAGCGCGTGGTGTCGGGCTACTCGGGTGGCATGCGGCGCCGCCTGGACCTGGCGGCCACCCTGGTGGCTCGGCCCGAGGTGCTGTTCCTCGACGAGCCCACCACCGGCCTCGACCCCCGCGCCCGCAACGAGCTGTGGGTGGTGCTCGACACCCTGGTGGGGAGCGGCACCACCATCCTGCTCACCACCCAGTACCTCGAGGAGGCCGATCGCCTCTCGGACGACATCGTGGTGGTCGACCACGGCCACGCCATCGCCCGGGGCGACGCCCGCAGCCTCAAGCGCCAGGTGGGCGGCGACAACATCGGGGTGACGGTGGTCGACGTGACCACGCTCGACGACGTGTGCGCCGTCCTCGCACGCGTCACGGGATCCACCCCGGTGATCGACCGGGTGGCCCGCACCGTCACCGCGCCCACCACGGCCGGCGTCGCCGGCCTGGCCGACGTGGCCAACGCCCTCGCCGCCTCCGGGCAGCAGGTGGAGGACCTCAGCCTGCGCCAGCCCACCCTCGACGAGGTGTTCCTCACCCTCAC
>CAZIVZ010000187.1:0-4057 GCA_964542495.1 uncultured Aquihabitans sp. | reverse complement strand
ATCGACGTGCCCGGCGGCGGCAACTACCGCGAGTTCCTGATGGGCGGGATCATGGCCCAGACGCTGGTCTTCACCGCGTTCGGCGTAGCCCTGAGCATCGCCAACGACCGCAAGAACCAGGCCGTCGACCGGTTCCGCTCGCTGCCCATCGCGCGAGGCGCCGTGCTCGGAGGCCACGCGGTGGCCAACGTGATCAAGGCCATCCTGCCCATCACGATCATGTCGATCACCGGCTACGTGATCGGCTGGCGGATCCGCGGCGACCTCGTGCACACGCTGGGCGCCTACGCCCTGATGCTGGCCTTCGCCTTCGGGATGATCTGGGTGGGCGTGCTGCTCGGCAGCCTCGTGTCCACCCCGGAGGGCGTCAACGGCATCGCCTTCGTGGCGCTGTTCCCGCTCACGTTCGTGGCCAGCACGTTCGTGCCGGTGGCGTCGATGCCCGGGCCGCTGAAGGTGGTGGCCCAGTGGAACCCGGTCACCACCCTGGCCGACGGGCTCCGCGAGCTGTTCGGGAACCCCAACACGCCGGTGCAGCCCGGCGACCCGTGGTCGATCGCCCACCCCGTGGCCTACACGTGGATCTGGGTGGTCGGTCTGGTGGTGGTGTGCGCGCCGTTGGCGGTGCGGGCCTACCAGCGCTCCATCACCAGCTGATCCCTACTCATCGGTCGATGCGACCGATGAGTAGACCCGAATTGATCGGTACCGCACCATATGGCGCAGAAGTGCATGGAACCGTCGTCATGTGCCGTCGGACACGGGTTTCCGGATGGTGACGCCTTCCGGGATCCGCGGCGCGCGGGTCCGGCGAACCGCAAGGAGCAACCATGCGCACCCGACTCCGTCCCCTCCCGCTGGCGGTGGCCTCGGCGGTCGTGCTGGCCGTGGGCATCGGGGCCTGGTCCCCGGCCTCCCAGGCCGACACCACCCCGGCGGCCTGCACCACCGTGGGCCCGAACCTCACCGACTTCACCGCCGTCCTGACCCTGCCCAAGTTCGACCCCACCCTCGGCACCCTCACCGGCGTCACCATCTCCGGTTCTGAAGAAGTCTCCATGCGAATCCGTGTGGAGAACGAGGGGCCTGTTCCCTATCAGATGGGCGGTGACATGACTGCGGTCGGCACCCTCACCGTGCCGACTGGCGAAACGGCGGCGACTTCGAGTGCGTACTCGCACAAGGAGATGCTGCCGGCATATGACGGAGTCACCGACTGGTCCGGCTCCGGATTCGATACAGGACCCATTGTGGCGACAAACGCGATTACGCCGATTCAGGTGACCGGGCCAGGCGTTGCTTCGTACGTGGGCCCGGGGTCGTTCGATTCGACCTATCTCGCAGACGGCAATTCGACGTTTGATGGTCCCGGCGTGAGCAGCTACTGGTTCGAATCGTCGGCGTCGGCGACGGTTTGCGTGTCGTACTCGTACTCGGTGGTCGCCACGACCTCGACCACCGTCCCGACCACGTCGACGACGGTCCCCCCGACGAGCAGCAGCAGCACGACCGTGGCCCCGACCACGTCGACCACCACGCCGCGCACCACCACCACGGCCGCGCCCACCACCTCCACCACGACGCCCTGCACCACGTCGACCACGACGGTGCCGTCGAGCACCACGGTGGCGAGCACCACCCCGCTGTCCACCACGAGCGCGCCCCCGAGCACCACCACCACCATCCCGGCCTGGTGCGTGCCGGCGACGACGACCACCACGTCGACGCCCACCTCGACGAGCACGTCGACCACCGCCCCGCGCACCACGTCCACCGTCCATCCGACGTCGTCCACCACGGAGCCGGCTGCCGGCGCGCCCAGCTCGTCGACGACCGTCGCCGCCGCGGGACTCCCGACCGCGCCCGGAGCCACGCCGGCCACGCCGAGCGTGGCGGTGGGGTCGCCGACGACCACCCGGAACCTTCCGCGGACCGGCTCGGAGCCGTTGCCGGCTGTGCTCGTGGGCGCCGGGCTCCTCGGCACCGGCCTCAGCCTGGTGATGTGGCGTCGCGGCCAGCGTGGGTCGGCCGCGGCGTCGGTCTGATCCTTCCCGGCTGGGGTCGCGGGCGTGACGGCGCCGCGACCCCCGGCCGGGTGGGTCAGTTGCCCTGCTTGCGGGCTCGCAGGATCAACGTGGCCGGCACCGCGACCATGGCGTCGGTGAAGGCGCTCGAGTGGGTGCCGCGGGCAGGGGCGGTGGGCTCGAGGAGCTGGTCCACGAAGAAGCTGGCCCGGTGCAGCGTGGTGAACAGCTCACCGACGGTGCGGGGGTGGTCGTTCACGACGTCGGCCCCCAGCTCCCAGGTGACCGGTTCGGTCTGGTCGTAGGGGCGGGCCACCCGCAGCGGATCAGGGGCGGTGGGGTCGAACATGGCGAAGGCGGGGTGGGGGAACGAGCACACGAGCGGCGCCTCGGGCTTGAGGACGCGGTGGACCTGTCGGAACACCCGAGCGACGTCGTCGACCGACGCCAGGGCCATCACGCTGATCGCGGCGTCGACGCTGTCGGAGCGCAGGAAGGCGAGCTCGGCCAGCCCCGCCTGGTGGAGCTCCACCCGCACCTCGGCCTGCTCGGCGCGCTCGCGCGCCAGGCCGAGGTGGGCGGCGCTGGGGTCGACGGCGATCACCTTGGCGCCCTGCTGGGCCAGGGTGACGGCGTTGTGGCCGCTGCCGCACCCGAGGTCGAGCACCCGGGCACCTTCGACGGTCCCGAGCAGGCGGAGGTCTGCCTCGGTGGGCACGTCGGCTCCGTAGGTGACCACGGCCGGACCCTCGACGACCTCGGCCGTGGTGAAGCGGTGCCAGCCGGGTGGTGCCGGGGAGGCGGACGGGGGAAGGGCGGCAGCCATGGCCACGAGTCTGCCGCCTTCGGCCGCGCGCGCCGGGGGATGGGCGCGGCACTCGACGCCGAGGCCGCGCGAGGCTGCGGCGTGCGCGTCGCCACCTTCAACATCCACCACGGCACCGTCGGCTCCGACGGTCCGGTCGACGTGGACCGCCTGGCCGAGGTGTGCGCCGGCTTCGACGCCGACGTGATCGGCCTCCAGGAGGTGGACCTGCTCACCGAGCGCACGGGCCACCGGGACCTCCCGGGCGAGGTGGCCCGTGCGCTGGGCATGGACCACGTGTTCGGCCCCTCCGCGCGCTACCCGGGCGGGTGGTACGGCAACGCCCTGCTGGTCCGCGGGGAGATCGGGCACTGGTCGCTCGACCGGCTGCACCGCCTCCCGAGGTGGAAGATCACCCAGGAGCGGCGCACCCTCCTGCGGGCCCACGTGCGAACCACCGAGGGGGATCTCACCGTGGGGGTGACCCACCTCGCCGTCCCGCGGGCCATCGGCCTGCACCAGCTGCGCCACCTCGTCGACCTCGTGGTCGACGACCCCCGCCCCCTGGTGGTGGTGGGTGACCTCAACCGGGCACCCCAGGACGTGGCGCCGCTGGCCGGGTGGGCCGGGCTCGAGGTGGTGGACCACGAGCGGACCCATCCCGTGGTGACCCCCAAGCTCCGCATCGACCACGTCCTCCACTCGCCGGACCTGGCCGCGCAGTGGGTGGAGGTGCGCAGCACGCCGATGAGCGACCACCGCGCCCTCCTCGTCGACCTGGTTCGTGCCGTCGTGCCCTGAGCAGCGGGGCGGGGCCGGGGGGCGAGGGTCCGGGGCGGGGGTCCGGGGTCGTCGCTAGCCTCTGCGGCAGTGGGCTTTCGACCGCAGTCGGTCCGGGGCGCTGAGGGACCCGGGGAGATCGACTACCGGCTCGCGCGCCAGGCGGTGCTCTCGGAGCTCCGCAAGGGCCGCGTCGCCCGCCACGAGGTGTGCGACGCTCACCCCGAGCTCGTCCGAGCCGCCCGAGAGGTGGGAGACCCCACCGCCATCACCTGCCCGGTGTGCGAAGCCGACAAGGTGGTCCTGGTGTCGTACGTGTTCGGGCCGCGGCTGCCGGCATTCGGCCGCTGCGTCACGAACCGCCGGGAGCTGCAGGCCATCGCCCGGCGCCCCGGCAACTTCTCCTGCTACGTGGTGGAGGTGTGCCCGAGCTGCTCGTGGAACCATC
>CAZIVZ010000186.1:0-6542 GCA_964542495.1 uncultured Aquihabitans sp. | reverse complement strand
CGTAGCGATACCACCGCAGGTAGCGGGGCAACCAGGACCAGACCTGGAAGTTCGAAGCACCGATGGTGCGGTCCAGCCAGATGGTGGGGAGCTCGGCGACGGGCTGACGGTAGCGCCGCGCCTTGGCCACCATCTCCAACCCGAGCTCGAAGCCGGTGTCGGACTCGACACCCACCTTGTGGACGAAGTCGCGGTCGTAGGCCTTGAACGAGTTGGTGGCATCGCGGGTGCCCACGCGGCCCAGCCAGAACAGCGACAGCCCGGCACCGCGCGAGAGGATCCGCTTCACGAACGGGCCACCCACCTGCTGGCCACCCTTGGCGTAGCGCGAGGCGGCGGCCACGACCACGCCGCGCTCCACCAGGAACGCGAGCGGTTCGATCTGCTGCGGGTCGTCGCTGCCGTCGGCCATGGTCACCACGATGATCTCGGCCTCGGCGTGGTCGATCCCGTACTTGAGGGCGGCGGCGGGGCCGGGCCCGTAGCTGTTGAGCGTGGGGACCAGGCGGGGGTCCCGGGCGGCGTAGGCCTCGAGGTAGGGGACCGTGGTGTCCTCGGGGCGGTCGTAGACGGCGAGCACCTCGAAGGGCATGGACACCGACTCGAACACGCGGTCGAGGAACGTGTTGATCTCCTCGCCCTCGTTGTAGACGGGCACCACCACCGAGATGCGTGGGTTCACGGGCCGGCCGGGACGGGGAGGATGTTCCAGATGTCGAACGCCGGTACCTGCGGGGCGATCGACGCGTAGGCCCGGTGGGGGGCGGCGACCACGAGCAGGTCGGCCCGTTCGAGCACCACGTCGAGCGGCTCGAGGTCGTCGTCGAGGGTGACGTAGGGGTCGGTGCAGAGCACGCGGGCGGCGCGGAGCTTCAGCAGGCGCTTGAGCTTGTAGCTGAGGCTCGAGCGGATGTCGTCGGACTCTCCCTTGAACGCCATGCCGAGCAGGCCCACGGTGAGCGTGGAGAGGTCGTGGTGCTTCTCGATCTGGTCGACGAGGTAGCCGGGGAGGCCTTCGTTGACCAGCATGCTGGCGTGGCCGAGCAGGAAGTTGTTCTTGTTGAACGCCGCCAGCTGCATGGTGTCCTTGAGCAGGCACGGGCCCGCAGCCAGGCCGGCGCCGGGGATGTCGGCGGCGCGCGGGTAGTCATGGGCCATGGCCGTGCGGATCCGTTCGTAGTCGGCGCCGTACTCGGTGGCGATCATGTAGAGCTGGTTGGCGGCGGCGAACTTGATGTAGCGCCACGTGTTGGTGAAGAGCTTGGCCAGCTCGGCCTCTTCGATGCTGAGCGGGATCGTGGTGTCGGTCAGGTGGCCGAAGAGGTGGCTGGCGCGCTCGAGGGCGCGCGGCGTGCGGCCCGACACGATCTGGGGGAGGGTGTGGAGCTCCTCCATGGCCTTGCCCTCGGCGATGCGCTCGGGGCAGAAGCTCACGTCGAGCGCCTTGCCGTGCTTGGCGAGCAGCCGCTCCACGAGGGCGGTGACCCCGGGGTACACCGTGGAGCGCATCACCAGGTGCTGGCCGTCGCGCAGGTGGTCGACCATGAGCTCGATGGCGCGGACCACCGCGCCGGGGTCGGGGTTGAGGTGCTCGTCCACCGGCGTGCCCACGACCACCACCACGTGGTCCACGTCGCCCATGTGCTCGGGGTCGGTGGTGAGGGTGAGGGCGCCGTTGGCCAGCACCCGGGCGAGGACCTCGTCGGCGCCCTTCTCGTAGAACGGCATCTTGCCGGCGCGCACGGTGTCGACGGCGTGCGCGTCGATGTCGTAGAGCAGCACCGACAGGCCGGCGTCGGCCAACGCCAGGCCGAGGGGCAGGCCGACGTGACCGCAACCCCCGACGACTGCGACGCGCTCCCTGGCGACCACCTGCACCCCCTCGTGGCAATGAAGCCCGCACCATACCGCAGCGGTTCCCGGCCTGTATCGGGTCGGGTGGTGCGGGTCGGGACCGCGCCGAAGCGGTCAGGACGCCCGAGCCACCACGAAGGTCTGCTTGCCGAGCAGGAGCTGCGCCGGGGGCAGCTTGAGGTACAGCCGGATGAGCGCCGGCGAGATCGGCAGGCGCGACTCGGTGGTGTACGGGAGGAACCGCACCTTCATCTGCTCCACCTCGAAGCCGGTGAGCGAGAGGGCTTCGGTCAGGCTGCGCTCGGTGATCGGCAGCGAGTGGTCGACGAAGTCCCAGTAGGCGGGGCCGGTGAGGCGGATGTTGGGCTGGAGGACGAGCAGGCGGCCACCGGGCTTGAGCACGCGGCGCAGCTCCCGGAGCGTGGCCAGCAGCTCGGCGGAATCGGCGAGGTGCTCGAAGAAGTTGCTCACCCAGGCCACGTCGACCGTGGCGGTGAGCTCCTCGGGCAGATCGGTGGACGCCCGGTGGTACACCGCCACGTCGGGCCCGGCCACGGTGTTGACGGTGGGGTTGAGGTCGACGGCGATCTTGGTGCCGCACCGCACGGTGTTGATGAACTCGCAGTAACCCGCGGCCAGGTCCAGCACGGTGTCGGTGGGCCCGATGAACTGCTGGAAGTACGACGACACCAGCGTCTGCCACAACACGGTGCGGGCCTCGGTGCGCGCACCGAAGCGGGTCGCGTAGATGGCCTCGAGCTCGTCGGCTTCGGTGCCGGGAGGCGGGGCGGCGTCTGCGGGTTCCATGGTCGGGCGACTGTAGACCGGGCCTCGCACGGGCTGCCGCGCTCAGCGGCAGAGCGACGCGTTCCAGACACCCGGCAGTGGCACGACCAGTACGGTGACGGGGGCACCGACGGTGGCCAGGGTGCGCGGCTCGAGGGTGCCGAAACGGCGAGGGCGCGAGCGCCCGTCGCGGGGACCGAGCGCCTGCACCTGGACCTTGCCGACGTACGCCACCGGTCGGTCCTCGGTGATGGCGACCTCCTCGCCGCCCGGCGGCAGTTCGTGGCACCGCGTTCCGCCCGCCCACGGCTCGCCCACCACCAGGGTGAGGCGGGCGATGGCCTCGGCTTCGACCTCGGCGGTGATGGCGCCCGAGGTCGGGACCTTGCCGCTGGCCACCTGCTCGCGTAGCCAGCCTGCGGTGATGGCGCGGAACCCCGGGAGCGCCTCGAAGGGGACGTGGTCGGCCGGCGCGTCGGCGAGCGCGGGCGAGGCGGCCACCGCCGTCACCAGGGCCGGTGGGACCACCTGGCTGGTGCGGGCCTCGATGGTCCCCACGTTGGCGGGGATCCCCGCCACCAGCAGGACCAGGACCGGCACCGTGGCCGGCGGCCAGCGGCGCACCACGGTGTCGACGGCCAGGGCCACGGCGGGCACGAGGAGCACGAGCGCCACGTAGGCGTAGCGGCCGCGGGTGGCGAACGCGAGCCCCTGGGTGACGGCGCGGGTGCTACCGGTGAGGACGAAGAACGCCACGAGGCCCGAGCCCATCGCCACCGGGATGGCCAGCCGGTGCCGCAGGGTGGCGAGCGAGCGGCGCCCGTCCCACACCACGAGGACCCCGCCCACCGCGGTCAGGCCCAGGAGGAGGTACACCGCCCACGCCGTGGGACCGATGCCGCGGACGGCGTGGGTCAGCCCGATGCGGACGAACCGGACGATGAGGCCGACGTCGTGGCCCGGGTCGGTGGAGCCCGACGCGAAGGCGAGGTGCCAGGCCCCGTAGATCGCCACCACCGGCAGCGTGGCGGCTGCTGCCGCTCGAACCCCGCGGCGCGCCAGGAGCGCCAGCCCGAGCACCCCCACCATCACGACCCCCACCCCGGAGCACATCAGCGACAGGAGGCCGCAGGCCCACGTGGCCAGGCGGCGAGCGGGGCTGGGGTGTGGGTGGTCGGCGAGCAGCATGGCGGCGAGACCGGCGCCCAGGCTCCCGGTGAAGGTGATCTGGAAGGCCCACACCACGTTCTCGGACCCGGTGCCGGTGAACGCCACCAGGGCGCTCGCGGCCACCGCCACCCACGGCGAGATGGCGAGGCGTCGTCGCAGCAGGAGGTGCAACAGCACCACCACCAGCAGGTGCGACGCGATGGCCAGCGCCTGGTAGGGCTCGTAGCGGCGCGCCCCCACCACGTTCCACAGCAGCCGGTACGCCACCAGCGGCGCCGTCACCCAGTGTTCGTTGTGCGGATCGAGGAGGCCGTGGATGCTGGAGGCGTCCCGCTCGGCGAGGAAGACCCACTCGTCCTGGAAGAACCACTGGGCGCGGCCCTGCACCGCGTAGACCACCGCGGCCACGGCCAGGAGCACGCCGAAGACCCCGGTGGCGGCCCGCGGCGCGCGCTCGGCGAGGGGGACCGGAGGGGAGTCGGGCGCGGGGTCGGGCGGCGTGGGTGGCACGGAGGAGCGGCGGCGAACCCCGTGGCCCGCCACGCCGCATCTGCCCATCATGGCCGCTGGGTAGCCTCTCGTCGTGCGTGATCGTGCGGTGCGGCGCTGATGGCCCCCCGAGCGAGCGTGGTGGTGGTGGCCTTCGACATGGCTCGGGAGCTCCCCCGCACGCTCCACACGCTCGACCCACGCCGCCAGGTGGGCGTCGAGGCCGGCGACTACGAGGTGGTCCTGGTCGACAACGGTTCGCCGAGGCCCGTGGACCCCGCCGTGCTCGCCCGCTTCACCGGCAACCTGCGGTCGATCCGCCTCGAGCCGGCACCCCCGTCGCCGGCACGCGCCGCCAACGAGGGCCTGCGGGCCGCTGCGGGCGACCTCGTGGGCCTCGTGATCGACGGGGCTCGCCTCTGCTCACCTGGGCTGGTGGCCACCGCGCTGCGGGCCGCCGGTCTGGCGCCTCGCCCGGTGGTGACGGCGCCGGCGTGGCACCTGGGATCGGTGCCCCACATGCGGGCCGCCGAGGCCGGCTACGACCAGGCCACCGAGGACCGCCTCCTCGCCGGGACGGCCTGGCGGGACGATGCCTACGAGCTGTTCTCGGTGGCCACGTTCGCCGGCTCGTCGTGGCGAGGCATCTTCGGACCGATGGGTGAGAGCAGCTCGCTGTTCCTGCCTGCGGCGCTCTGGCAGGAGCTGGACGGGCTCGACGAGCGCTTCGATCTGCCCGGGGGCGGCCTGGTCAACCACGACCTCTACCGGCGGGCCACCGAGCTGTCGGACGTCACGCTCGTCGAGCTGCTCGGCGAGGGCACCTTCCACCAGTTCCACGGTGGCGCGGCCACGTCCCGGCGCTTCGGCTGGACCGAGATGGCGGCTGGCTACGAGGCGATCCGGGGCGAGCCCTACCGGCCGCCGTCGATCGCTCCGCTGTATGTGGGCTCGGTGCCTCCCACCTACCTCGCCCACGTGGAGCGCTCAGCCCGCCTCGCCCTCGACGGGTTCCCCAAGAGCCCGAGCGGATAGGTCGACCGTGGCCGGCCGGCGTGCGGGTCAGGTGTCGCAGAACTTGAACGACCTGGCACCGGCCGGTGGGGCGACCACCAGGTCGAGGTCGGGGAGCACCACGGTCAGGAGGTTGCCGGCCGCCGCGGGCACGAAGCCCACGAACGGGCCGCTCTGGCGGGTCCCGCTGCGGGTGGCGATCTGCACCGGGTCGGGGATGAAGTAGGTGGTGCCCTTCGCCGGCGAGAGGTCGACGGTGCCGGTGACCGTCCGGCAGCGCTGCGGGAACTGCTCGGCGGGGTGCTGGTACACGCCGAGGCGCACGCGGAACTCGTTGACCACGAACGGCGTGAGCTCGGTGGTGGAGGGCTTCAGGTCGCCGTTGCGCATGGCGGTGAGCAGGAAGCCCATCGTGACCTTGTCCGATGCATACGGGTCGGGGATCGGTTGGAGGGTCTCGGGCACGTCGTAGGCGAACGGCATCCGCACCGCGGTGGTGAGGACGTGGCGGCGCTGGTCCATGTAGCCCTTGCCGAACACGACCGGCTCGAAGCTGGCCAGGTTGAACGGGATGGCCACCAGGAAGACCGCCACCAGCGCGGGGGCGAGTGGACGCCAGCGGCGGGCGATGGCCTGGGCGGCCACGGCAAGGATCGGCAACGTGAAGGCGGCACCGAGGTAGACGTAGCGGCTGGAGCGGGCGGCCTCGGAGCCCTGGTACCACCGGCCGATGCCCGACGATGCCGAGAAGGCGATGCCACCGGCGAAGAGGGCCACGGGCATGGCCATCTCCCGGCGGACCTGGTCCCACGACGTGGTGCGCCACGGCCCCCAGGCCAGGGCCAGGCCCACCACCAGGATCACCGCCAGCAGCACCGCCACCACCTGGAAGTGGCCGATGGCGAGGAACGTGCCGACCACGGTGCTGCGGACCCACAGGGCCAGCACCTTCAGCGTCGGGCGGCCGAACACGGTGGACGTCGACGGGTGGCCGACGGCCGACCACACCAGGTAGAGCAGGCCGAGCGGCAGCGTGTGGGCGAGAGCGAGCTTCCACCCGCGGCGGATCAGCACGGCCAGGCCCACCACGATGGCCATCGACACCCCGACGCCCGACGACATCAGGGAGGCCACGCCGAACAGCACGCCCAGCGCGTCCCGCCGGTCGAACCCTCCCTCGTGGTCGGCGAGCAGCAGGTGGGCCAGCCCGTAGGCCAGCGACCCGGTGA
>CAZIVZ010000185.1:0-6545 GCA_964542495.1 uncultured Aquihabitans sp. | reverse complement strand
AGCAGCCGCCTTGTAAGCGGCAGGTCGTGGGTTCGATTCCCACCGCGGGCTCCGAGGAGATGCAGGTCAGGCGCCAGGGTGACGGAACACCGAAGGACGGGGCGGGCAGACTCCAGCCGTGGCTCAGTCAGATCTCCGGAGAGGGGCGCTTCTCGGTGCCGTGTCGATGCTCGCCATCGGCGGGCTCGTCGTCGTGGGCGCAGTGGCCGCCTGGATGTTCCTCTCCCGAGACGAACCACCCGACCCGACGGCGACACGGCACCGGGTCGTCGGCACGGTCACGCAGACCGCGCCGCGCCTGTGCGTCGAGGAACGATCGGATCGCGGCGACGAGGCCGTGCCGAGGTTCTGGTGTGGAATCGCGGAAGCGGGCGTCGCCTCCGGTGTGTCGGTGGGCGACGACGTCGCGGGCACCATCATCGAGGTCGAGCTCGATCCGGGTTCTGGCGCCGCGTGGAGCTTCTGGGAGTCCCTGACGTCGAGCGGGCGGTAGGCAGCGTCGCTGGCCCGGAGCCCTCAGGCTGCCTCGGCTGCGGACTGCTCCTCGCGCAGCAGGGGCGGGGTGAAGCGGCCGGGGCGCATGCCGTGCTTGTCGGCGTAGAAGGCACGGATCTGGTCCATGTCGGCCACCACGTCGTCGGTCATGCGCAGCGACGGACCGAACCCGCCGGTGCGGGTGGGACCGTCGAGGAACGCCAGCACCACCGGCACGTCGGCGCCCTGGGCGATGCGACGGAAGCCCGACTTCCAGTAGGTCTTCCTGGCTCGGGTGGCCTCGGGCGGGATGATGATCGCCACCCGGTGACCGGTGCGGGCCAGGTCGACCATCTCGTCGACCAGGCCGGCGGGGTTCTCGCGGTCCACCGGCACGCCTCCCATGGCCCGGAACAGCCAGCGGGCCGGACCGGCGAACATCTCCTTCTTGCCGAGCCAGACGATGTCGAGCTCGCAGGACCAGGCCAGCGCCATGGTGAGGACGAAGTCCCAGTTGGAGGTGTGGGGGGCCGCCACCATCACGCACACGGGCTCGTCGGGCGGAGTGCCGACGAGCCGGTAGCGGAACAGTCGGACGACGAGCTTGCCGAGCATGCGTTTGATCGGGGCACCTTAGGTGGCACGCCGCGGTCGAGAGCAACCGGCCCGCCGCCGCCCTGGCACCCCCTCCCTGTGTCACACTCGGCCCCCGATCAGCGTGGGAGGACGGACCGACGTGACCGAGACGTGGAGCCGAGACGGCATCGCAGCGGGCGCCGCCGCCGGCCCGCCGGTCGCGACGGCCACCGAGGGCAGCCAGGCGTTCGCCGCCCTGGTCGACCAGCTCTCGGGGGTGGTCCTGGGCGACGGCGCCGCGCTGCGCCTGGCCGCCACCACGTTCCTCGCCGGCGGCCACGTGCTGTTCGAGGACAGCCCGGGGGTGGGCAAGACGCTGCTGGCCAAGGCCCTCGCCGCCTCCGTCGGGGGCACGTTCGGTCGGGTGCAGGGCACGCCCGACCTCCTCCCGTCGGACCTCACCGGCATCTCCTACCTCGACGACGAGACGCGCAGTTGGGTGTTCCGGCCCGGCCCGCTGTTCCACAACGTGGTGCTGGTCGACGAGCTCAACCGGGCCACGCCCCGCACCCAGTCGGCGCTGCTCGAGGCCATGGCCGAGGGCCAGGTGACCGTCGACGGGACCACCCACCCCCTCCCCGATCCGTTCTTCGTGGTCGCCACCCAGAACCCGCTGAGCGGCGACCTCGGCACCTTCCCCCTCGTCGGCGGCCAGCGCGACCGCTTCTCGGTGTCGCTCTCGCTCGGCCTGCCCGGCCGGGCCGCGGAGCTCGACGTGCTGTCGGGCCGCGGCGGCGACCACGCCCTCGCGCACCTCACGCCCACCACAAGCCTCGAGACCTGGCTGCGGTTGCGACGCGAGGTGGACGACGTCTACCTGCACCCGGCGGTGGCCACCTACGCCCTCGACCTGGTCGACAGCATCCGCGCCCACACCGGATCCAACCAGCCGCTGTCCACCCGGGCGGCCCTCGCCCTGGTGCGCCTGGCGCGGGCCAACGCCGCCGCCGACGGTCGCGGCTACGTCGCCCCCGACGACGTGCAGGCGGTGGCCGTGGCCGCGCTGTCGCACCGCATCATCGACGTCACCAACGACGACCTCACCGCGGCCCGGACGTGGGTGACGTCGATCCTGGGCCGGGTGCCGGTGCCGCCCCGCATCGATCGGTGACCCACGAGTCCTCCACCCGTACGTTCCTGCGCACCCGTCCGAGCGGCGTGTGGCTGCTGGTCCTCACCGGCATCGCCCTGCTGTTCTGGCTGGTGTCGCGCGCCGAGGCCCAGCTCGCCCTCGCCATGGCCGCCTTCGCCGGGCTGCTCGTCGACGCCCGGGCGGCCCGGCGCAGCGTGGCGCCGATCAGCCTCTCGCTGCACGGCCCGACCGACGTCGTCACCGGCGCGCCGGTGGCCTGGGTCCTGACCGTCCACCACCTCCGCCGGCCCGTGGCCATCACCGCCGCCATGCGCCCCCAGCCCCGGCGAGTCCTCGTCACCAGCGAGCAGCCGGTGCTGGTCGGGCTGCCGTCGACGTCGCGCGGCATGATCCACCGCCTCCTGCTCGACGTCACCGCCACCGGACCGCTCGGGCTGTTCGAGGCCGGTCGGCGCTTCCGCGTCACGCCGGTGGCGCCGGTGTTCGTGGGCCCTGAGGCGCTCCACGAGGACCCCGAGTGGCCGCCGCGGCGCGCCGTGGGGTTCGGCTTCACCGAGACGGCGCCGGTGGGCGACGAGCTGTTCCGGAGCATCCGCCCCTACGTGCGCGGCGACGAGCGCCGACGCATCCACTGGGCGTCGAGCGCCCGTCACGGGCAGCTCATGGTGCGCGAGAGCGATGGCGTGGGCACCGTCGCCCTCCAGGTGGTCGTCGACCTCGGACCGGCGGGGCCGCGCGCCGAGTGGGTGGCGGCTGCCGCCGCCGGGGTGGCCGAGGCGGCCATCCGACGGGGGTGGCTCGTGCAGCTGGTCACGCTCGACGGCGGCTCGGTCGAGCCTCCGCTCACGCCGCTCGGCTCCCCGTTCGGGCCGCCCCCGCTGCCGCCCGCGCCCCGCCCGGTGCCGCTGCGGACCGCGAGCCAGCGCGTGCGCACCCCGGCCCTGGTGCGGCGCCAGCTCGCCACCGCAGCCCACGGCACGCCGGTGCCACCGCCCTTCGCCGGACTGGTGTGCCGGGTCGATCACCGGGGGGTCACGTGGCCGTGACCCAGCAGCCCCCCGTCCCGCTGCCCGGGGCCGGTGGGCCCGCCCCCACGTGGGACGCGGCCCCGCCCGCGGTGGCCGGGCGCCTCAGCCAGGCGATCGCCCTGACCACCGTCGGTCTCGCCCTGTGGCTGGCCGCCGCGGTGACCGAGTCCCCCCACATCGGGCTCTGGGCCGTCGCGGTCCTGGCCGCGTCGGTGGCGGTGGGCATCGCCACCGGTGCCGAGCGCGCCTTCCGGGGGTTCCCCGGCCTGACGGCCGCCCTCGTCACGGTCATGGCGCTGGTGCTGCTCGGCAGCCGGGTGCTCCCGGACCTCCTCGACCGCTGGGGCCTGGTGCTGCTCTACGTGCCGCTGATCCCCGTCGGCCTCGACTGGCAACGGGTGGGCCGGCTCCAGGCCACCATCGCCGTGGCCGCGTTCCTGATCATCCCGGTGTCGATGGCGGAGCGATCGGGCTGGCTCGCGGTGACGCTGGGCTGGTTCGCCGTGGCCGCCGCATCGCTGTGGTGCCTCGAGCAGGACCGGCGGCGGGGTGAGGACCGGCCCCAGCCGCTGGTGCCGGGCGCGGCGGACCCCGACCAGCACCCCGGCGACCTGCTCCGCACCCTCCTCCCGGCCATCGTCGCCGGGCTGCTGGCGGCCCTGCTCCTCAGCGTGCCGTCGTGCAACCCCGAGCTGAACCTGCCCCCGACCGACGCCGGACGGTCGGTGCCGGTCGATCCCGGTGACCCGGGTGCGGGAGACCCGGGCGCGGGTGGGGCCGATTCCGGCGGCCCGGACGCGGTGCAGCCCGGCGACGGGACCGCGACCGGGCCCGGCGGGGCTCCCGGCACCGGTCCCGGGGCCGGGGGCGGGACCGGGAACGGCGCCGACCAGAGCGGCACGCCACCGTCGGCACCGCGGGTCAGCCCGTGGTGGCTGCTCGCCGTGGTGGCGCTGGCGGCGGCCGTCGCCTGGTTCTGGTGGCGGCGGTCCCGGACACCGCCCCCGCTGGCCGCGGACCGGGAATGGGCCGTGGCCCTGGTGGAGCGGATCGATCAGGCCGGCAAGGCGCGCGGCCTGCCCCGACCGGGATCGTCGACCGTCCTCGCGCACACCGACCACCTGGCGGGCTCGGTGCTCCCCGACCCCCGGCTCCGGTCGGTCGGCCGCCTCCTCAGCGACGCCCTCTTCGGCCAGACCGCGGTCAGTGCCCACACCCGGATGTGGGCCCAGGCCGTGGTCGACGAGATCCTCGAGGCCCACCCCGCCGGTGCCGGCACCCGTGCCCGCGCCCGCCGCTGACCGGCGCCGAGACCCCTGCGGTCGGGGATGACGGGGCACACGGTCACCGTTTCGTAACCTGGTCCGGACCTTTGTCCGCCGTCCCCGGAGCCTCACCCGCGTGACCCAGGAACCCCCGGCCCGTCGGCGCCCCCCGGCCGCCCGAGCTGCACGAGCCACCCGCGCGGCCGCGTTCGCCCTCGTCGCCGTCGGGCTCGCCGTCGGGCTTGCGGCGCCGGCCCTGGCCGAGCCCAACGCCGACGCGTACGCCAACGTCGCGGCGGCCACCCCCGCCACCCCGACCACCGCCCCGGCCACCGCCACGCCCGGCCCGGGGACCGCCACGCCCGGCACACCCGCCCCGGGGTTCAGCCCGCCCGAGTGGCTGCCGCTGCGCCACGACCTCGACGGCGGCGAGATCACGGTCGGCTGCACCCACCAGTCGCACGGGTCCGCCCACGGCTACGCGTGCGGGGGCCACCACGACTACTGGGCCATCGACTTCCTGGCCTCCACCGGCACCCCCGTGTACGCCGCCGGCCGCGGCTACGCCACCATCGCCACGGGCCGATCGGGGGCGTCGGGCTACGGCAACGTCGTCACCGTCGAGCACGGCGACGGCATCTCGTCGCTGTACGCCCACCTCTCCCGGGTGCTGCTCCCGCCCGAGGGTGCCTGGGTCGGCCCCGACACGGTCATCGGCCTGGTCGGTTCCACCGGCACCTCGTCGGCACCCCACCTCCACTACGAACGCCGCGACGCCGCCCGTCCCGCCGGCGACGACCAGGTGGATCCCGGCCCGCTGAAGGCCTGCATCCTCGCCAAGGTGGTGGCCTTCCCGCAGATCCGCGACGAGCCCACCTGGGACCGCCTCCCCTGGGGCACGTTCTCGGTGTTCAGCGACGGCACCGCGACGGCGTGCCGCAAGCCCGCCACGCCCGCGGCGCGCCACCGGCACCTGACCTCGGGTTGGTTGCTCGCGGCGCTGGCCGGCATCGACGGCCTCCGCCCCTGAGCCGCCGACGGCGCCGGCTCAGTCCGGGACGGACACCGCCGGCTCCGGGGCCACCGCGCTGCGATGGCGGCCCTGCAACGTCCACACGATGGTGGCGTTGACCAGGATCACCAGGCTGGCGAGCAGCATCGTGCGGCCGAAGGCGTGGCCGAAGGCAGCCTTGCCCTGGTCTCGCAGGAGCGCGGCCAGCGCCCCGTCGCCCCGCCCGGCGGCACCGTCGGCCGCATGGAACGTGGACACCACCGACGACCGGGCCTGTGCTCGCACATCGCCCGGCACCGAGGCCAGGCGGCGCACGATGTCGGCCCGGTAGATCGACGAGAGCACCGAGCCGAGCACGGCGATCCCCAGGGCACCGCCGAGCTCGCGCGACAGGTCGTTCACCGCCGAGCCCACCCCCGCCTTGGCCCGGGGCACCGAGCCCATGATCAACGTGGTCGACGGCGCCGTGGTCTGGCCGTTGCCCAAGCCCACCAGCGTGAAGGCGAGGAGGATGAGGCCGAGCGAGACGGTGGACGACGAGGTCACCCCGAGCAGGAGGAGGCCGCTGCCCGACACGAGCAACCCGGTGCCCACCACCAGACGGGGGCCGAAGCGGCCCACGTTGCGAGCGCTGAGCGGTGCACCGACCATGGCGAACAGACCGATGGGGAGGCCGATGAGGGCGGTCTCGAGGGCCGTGTAGCCGTGGGCGAACTGGAGGTACTGGGCCAGGGCGAAGTAGAGGCCGAACATGGCCATGTACTGGAGGGTGATGGTGGAGGACCCGATGGCGAACGACCGGTTCTCGAACAGCCGTACGTCGAGCATCGGGTGGTCGCAGCGCAGCTCCCACGCCACGAATCCCACCAGCAGGACCACCGCCACCCCGAGCACCGTGAGCGTCTCGGTACTCAGCCAGCCCACCTCGGGTGCCTCGATGATCCCGAACAACAAGGTGCCGAGCCCCGCCACTGCCAGCACCGCGCCCGGCGGGTCGAGCTTGGCCTCGGCGGGGTCCGACGAGTTGGGCACCAGCC
>CAZIVZ010000184.1:0-6702 GCA_964542495.1 uncultured Aquihabitans sp. | reverse complement strand
CCCCACCCCCAGCCCCCCTAGCGAATGTGGTGTGCGGGAACGACGTTCCTGCCGATTTCGCGCGTGAGGTTCGGGCCTCAGGACGGTCGGCGACGGGCGGCGTGGTGCCGCGCCAGCGCATCGAGATCCGGGGCGACGGCGGGGATCTGGCGACCGGCGCGACCGCCGAGGCGACGGGCGACGTCGGCCAGCGGCTCGCCGGTGAGGCAGGCAGCGGCCTGGACGGCGGCACCGAGCGCCACCGCCTCGGTGCCATGGGGGATCTCGAGCGGACGACCCGACAGGCGGCCCACCACCTCGCGCCACGCCCGACCCTTCGCCCCACCGCCCACCAGCACGAGGGGCCGGTCCGATGCGCCCGCGCCTTCGATGCCGGCGAGGGCGTCGAGCAGCGACACGACCGCACCCTCGTAGGCGGACCGGAGGATCTCCTGGCGGGTGGTGGCGTGGGTGAGGCCGAGGACCGACCCCGTGGCGTCGGGGAGGTCGGGCGTGCGCTCCCCGTCGAGGTACGGCACCACCACCGCCGTGCCGCTCGACGGGGCCACATCGTCGCGGTCGAGGCCGAGCCACGCCGAGAACCGGTCGACGGCGATGGTGGCGTTGAGCGTGCAGGCCAGCGCGAGGTACCGGCCGGTGGCGTCGGCGAACCCGGCCACCACGCCGCTCGGATCGGCCGCGGGCTGGTCGGTGACGGCGTAGGCCGTGCCCGAGGTGCCCAGGCTCAGCACGGCCGTCCCCGGGTCCAGGGCCAGGCCCAGAGCGGCGCCCATGTTGTCGCCCGTGCCCGGTCCCACCAACGTGCCCGGGCGCAGGCCGAGGCGGGCCGCGGCGTCGGCGGTGACCGAGCCGGCTGGTTCGGTGGGCCCGAGCACCGGCGGCAGCCAGGCGGGGTCCACCTCGACGAGCGGGTGGTCGAGCACCTCGGGGAGGTAGCGGCCGTGCGGCACCGACCACCAGCCCGTGCCCGAGGCGTCGCCCCGATCGGTGGCCACCCGACCGCACAGCTCCCCGGTGAGCCAGTCGTGGGGCAGGCAGATGCCGGCCACCGGGCGCACCGTCTCGGGCTCGCACCGCCGCAGCCACGCCCACGACGTGACCGTGAACGACGCCACCGGGACGCTGCCCACCTCGGCCGCCCACCACTCGGGTCCGAGGTCGGCCACCAGGGCCGCGGCATCGGGCGCCGATCGCGTGTCGTTCCACAACACGGCGGGCCGCAACGGCCGGCCGGCCGCGTCGGAGACCACGAGGCCGTGCTGCTGGCCGGCCACGGCGATCGCCGCCACCTCCCCGGCCCGACCCGTGTCGGCCAGCGCCGAGCCGAGCGCAGCCCACCACACGGCCGGGTCGGTCTCGGACGCGCCGCCTCGCCCGGTCACCACGTGGGGCGCCTGGCCCGACGCCACCACCGCCGCGGTGTCGACGTCGACCAGCAGCACCTTCGTGGACTGCGTGGAGCAGTCGACACCGGCCACCAGGCGGTGGGTCACGGCTCCGCTCCCACCGCCACGACCAGGTCCTCCACCGCGTCGGCAACATCGTCGAGGTCGATCGACGGCTCATCGAACCGCCGCACCTCCCGGTAGGTGCGGTCCCGTCCGGCGTCGTCGACGAACCACCCGTGGAGCCGGGCGATCGCGGCGGTGCGCAACGCGTCGGGGAGCTCGCCGACCTCGACCGGCGGCAGCGGGCTGGCCACCACCAGTCGGGCCAGGTCGTAGAGGTCCGACGCCCGCTTCTCCGGCCGTGACGATGCCCGCAACGGGATCGTGGTGGCCTTCATGACGACGATGCCCACCGAGGAGGCCACCATGCGGTCGCGGGCTTCGGCCAGGCGAGCGCCGGTCCCCTCGTCGACGGCCACGATGTCGAGCGGGGTGGCGTGGTCGTGGGCCCAGACGTGGGCCACCGCGTTGAGCTCCAGGTCCGAGAGGCCGGTGCCCCCCGGGTCCAGCTCGGCCAGCAGCTCGTGGGCCGGCAGCGGCGCCACGTCGATCACGTCGAGCTCGAGGCCGTCGCCGAAGCCGTACTGGCCGCCGCCGGCGGAGGTGAGGGCGAGGCCGGCGAGCGAACCGTGGACCCGGGTGAGGTCGCGGGTGACGGCGTCGAGGTCGACGGTTGCCCGGTGCGGCATGCCCACCCGACACATCACCGCCAGGCCGCCGATGAGGCGCAGCTCCGCCGGCAGCGACGCGAGCAGCTCCACCTCGCGGTGGGTGGTTCCACCGTGGCGGCCGGAGAGGACGACGGGCACTCAGCCCGCTCCCGGCACGATGCCCCAGGACTCGACCATCTCTCGTCCGCGCGCCGGGTCGGCCGCCAGTCGCAGCGCGCACACGAGGGGGTGAGCGACGTGCCACGGGTGGGTCTCGTCGGGCTGGTGCTCGTCGTTCTCGGGAAGCCACCTCACCGGCGCCGCCCGCACCCAGCAGAGCGCCGGTCGGCTCCGGTCGCGGCGATCGCTGCGGTCACCCCGCTCGACGAGGGAGCGAGCCCGCCGCAGCCCGGACGCCGACCGCACGTAGCAGCGCGCCGGCAGGTCGGCGGCAGCGGCGATGCGCGCGCCCCCGAGGGTGGCGGCCCGCTCGTCGACGCGCAGCAACTCGTGGGCGCCCACCCGTGCCGCCACCTCGGCGAGCTCGACGGGCAGACCGACCCACCCGTCGTCGGGCCAGTGCGCCGACGCCTCCCAGAACAGCTCGGGCAGCAACGGCAGGTGCGTCTTGGGCCCGACCAGGCCCACCTCGACGAAGCGGGCGATGAGCTCGTGGGTGGCGCCCACGCTGCGCCCGATGGTGGGGGCCACCCGTCTGGCGGTGACCGGCTCGGTGGGCCGGCACAGCGCGGCGAGGGCGATCTCGAGGCCGACGGTGGTCCAGGGGTTGGTGGACGCCGAGCGGCCCGCGAAGCCGGCGGCCTCGGGGAGCGGCGACTCGATGCGCACGCCGTCGGCCCACAGCCGCAGGTGGCCGCGGCGATCGAGCCAGCCCCACCCCGCCCGGCGCAGCACGTCGCGACCGGCGTCGCTGATGCGGTCGGCCACGACCACCGCCGGAAGGCGCCCCGCGCCTTCGCTGACCACCTGGCCGAGGTCGGCGGGGGTCGGATGGGCGCGCGTCACCAGGCGCAGCCCGAGCCGGGACCCGTCGACCAGCAGGCCACCGTCGACGACCCGGGCGTCGAGGCCGAGGGCGACGGCCGCCTCGACGAGATCATCGAGCAGCTGACGAGCTTCCCCTGTACTTGCCGTCACGAACACCGAACGAATCGTACGGGGCGTCCGCCGGAACCGCAAGGTTCGGCACAGGTGCCGTCACGAACACCGAACGCTGGCACCGAACCTCACGCGCGAAACCGACCGGAACGTCGCTCCCGCACACCACATTCGCTCGGGGATGGGATCAGTCGCCGCCGATGAAGCCGACGCGGACGACGGTGGCCTCCCAGATGCGGCCGTCCTCGGCGCTGGAGGTGGAGAACACCACCGTGCCCCAGCCGCCGCCGGCGTTGTCGAAGCGGATCTCGCTGTCGAACGGGCCGAGGACGCCGTCGCCGCGCCCCATCACGATGCCGGTGCCGATCGGGTCGGCCGAGCCGTCCTGGAACACCCGCACGTTCACGGTGCCCTCGTAGGCGCGGGCCCGGCCCGTGAGGCGCAGCGGGTCGTCGATCGCCTGCTGGGCGACCGGCTCGGTGACCTCGATGTTCTCGGTGACGGCGCCGATCACCCACCAGGAGTCGTCGCTGGCCACCTGGCGCACCATCACCAGGGTGACCGGCCCGTCCTCACGGGGCCGGATCTCGATCTCGCCCGAGCGGGAGTCGCCCTGCTGGAACGCCCCCACCACGGGGTCGGTGAACCCCACCAGGTCGACCGCGAACGACGTGGCCGCGGCCATCGGGTCGGTGAACCGGCTCTCGGTGGCGGGGTCGGGCCAGGCCACCTGAGCCGCCTGCTCCGGGGTGAGCGCCGCCGGGGCTGGCACCGTGCTGGTGGGGGCCACGGTGGAGCCGGTGGCGGGAGCCTCGGTGGTGGTGCTGGTGGTCGCCACCGCCGTGGTGGTCGTCGAGGCGACCGTGGTGGAGGTGACGACCGTGGTGGACGAACCGGTGGCCACGTCCTCGTCGTCGTCGCCGCCTCGGGTGACCAGCAGGGCCACCACCACGATGACCGCCACCACGGCCAACACGCCGGCCGCGATCATCAGGCGCATCCGCTTCTGCTCCTCCGGCGTCGGCTCGGCATCGGTGTCCGCCGTCGCGTCGGGGTCGAGTGGGGCGTCGGCTGCATCGTCCATGTCCCCATCGTGCGCCTCAGCCACACCCCGCACCAGGGACTTCCGACCGGGTCGCGGTGCCGGCGGCCAGCCCGCGCTCGCCGGGGGGTGCGGGCCGGTGTGCAAACCTGAGACGCTTCCGGGCCCAGGGGTCCCGGCCACGAGGGGACAGAGGTGCACGTGCGAGAGCCGATCCACACCACCAGCGCGGGCCGCCGAGGGCCGCGCCGCCACCGTGTCGCGGGCGTCCTCGGAGTCGCCGCCCTGTTGCTGAGCGGCGCCGTCGCCTGCTCGTCCGACGATGGATCGGGGGAGTCGGCCGCGGGCGCCGACGCGCCGGCCGCCCTCGGCCCGGCCACCGCCGAGGCCACCTTCGACGTGCAGGCGGGGATCGGGTTCGTGGCCGTGACCGACGCGTCTCCGGGCACCCTGCTCGTGCTGGGCGACGAGGACGGCACCGAGGTGGCCCGTGGCACCGTCGACCGCCTGGGCAGCCTGGTGTTCGGCGACCTCGACCAGGGCCAGACCTTCACCGTGCGCGGCAGGGTCGGGGCCGAGGTGGCGGGGTCGGATCCGGTGAAGACCCTCACCTTCGGTGAGAACCCGCCACAGTCGTTCTACGACGACCTGCCCGAGATGACCGAGGGATACCAGTACCTCGAGACCCGAGACGGCACCACCCTCGCGCTCACCGTCCGCGCCCCCATCGGGCGGTCGTTCGCGGAGGGCCCCTTCCCGACCTTGATCAACATGTCGGGCTACGCCGACGGCGACCCCGAGAGCACGCCGCCCATGTCGCTCATCGCCAGCGCGCTCGGGTTCGCCACCGTGTCGGTCAACGAGCGAGGTACCGGCTGCTCGGGCGGCATCGGCGGCCTGTTCGACGAGATCTGGGCCGCCGACGGCTACGACGTGGTCGAAGCGGTGGCCGCCCAGCCGTGGGCCACCAAGGTCGGCCTCACCGGCATCTCCTTCCCCGGCATCACCCAGCTGTTCGTCGCGGCCACCGACCCGCCCCACTTGGCGGCGGCCAGCCCCATGTCCGTGCTCGCCGACGTGTACCGCACCCCCGGCTACCCCGGCGGCATCTTCAACAACGGCTTCACCAAGAGCTGGCTGGCCGACCGGCGCAGCGACACCCTCCCCGCGCCCGAAGGCGGCCAGGGCTACGCCGTGAAGCGGGTGCGCGACGGCGACCTCGACTGCCTGGAGAACCAGAAGATGCGGCTCCAGACCCTCGACCCCATCGAGATCACCGCCGAGAACCCCTACCGGGACCCAAAGCTGATCAAGCAGCGTTCACCGGTGAACTACGTCGACCGCATCGAGGCGCCGCTGCTGCTCTCGGGTGCCTGGCAGGACGAGCAGGTGGGCTCCGACTTCGCCAACCTGTTCGACGACTTCCCCCGTCGTGACGACCTCAAGGCCGTGCTCACCAACGGCGTGCACTCCTCACCCCTCGAGCCCGAGCTGCTGACCCAGTGGCTCGCGTTCGTGAGCATCTACGTGGCCGACAAGGTGCCGGATTACGCGGCGCTCGAGGCGATCATGCCCACGGTGGCCGCCGAGGCCCAGGGCGGCGACGCCGACGTGCCGCCGTTCCCCCAGAACCCCTACGCCTTCGACACCACCGTCGAGCAGGCCAAGGCCCGCTACCTCGCGCTGCCGCGCTACCGGGTCATCTTCGAGAACGGCGGCGACCCGGCCCGGCCCGGCCTGCCCGGCGGCGGCTTCGAGGAGGGCTTCGACACCTGGCCGCCGAAGGAGACCGAGGCCACGCGCTGGTACTTCGGCGGCGACGGTGCCCTCACGAAGTCGAAGCCCACCGGCACCGGCGACGTGGCCGACCGCTACTTCCCCGACATCGATGCCCGGCCCATGCAGACCATCCCGGGCCAGGGCCAGGCCGAGTCGTGGGTGCTGCTGCCGGAGTACGACTGGCGACCGCTCGTGGCCAACACCGCGGTGGCGTACCAGACCGGCCCGCTCCAGGAGCCGACCACCATGGTGGGGACCGGCAGTGTCGACCTCTACCTCAGGAGCGCCACCAAGGACACCGACGTCCAGGTGGCCCTCACCGAGATCCGCGCCGACGGCAAGGAGGTCTACGTGCAGGGCGGCTGGCTGCGGGCGAGCCATCGGAAGCTCGACGAGAAGCGCTCCACCGAGCTCAACCCGTGGCCCACCCACCTCGAGGGCGACGCCGAGCCGCTGCCGGCCGGTCGCTACACCCAGGTGCGGGTGGCGATCTCGCCCGTGGCCCACGTCTTCCGGAAGGGCTCGCGCCTGCGCATCTCGGTGGCGGCTCCGGGCGGCGACCGCACCCGCTGGGCGTTCGAGTCGGCACCCCCCGAGCCCGACAGCATCGTGTGGGTCCGGCGCTCGGCCCGCCACCCCTCGAGCATCCTCCTCCCGCTCACCC
>CAZIVZ010000183.1:0-6797 GCA_964542495.1 uncultured Aquihabitans sp. | reverse complement strand
CGCAGCGGGACTGGGAGGTCAACCGGGCCTCGGGCGTCGACGCCGTGCTGTCCAAGCTCGAGCAGATCCAGGCCGAGTTCAACGGGTCGCAGGCCGGCGGCACGCGCATCTCGCTCGCCGACCTGATCGTGCTCGGCGGCGTGGCCGCCGTGGAGCAGGCCGCCCGTGCGGCCGGCCACGACGTGGCGGTCCCGTTCTCGCCGGGGCGCACCGACGCCAGCCAGGAGCAGACCGACGTCGAGGCCTTCGCGGTGCTCGAGCCCACCGCCGACGGCTTCCGCAACTACCAGCGCATCGGCGACAAGCGCCGGCCCGAGGAGCTGCTCATCGACCGGGCCAGCCTCCTCACGTTGACCGCCCCGGAGATGACGGTCCTCGTGGGCGGCCTGCGGGTGCTCAACGCCAACGTCGGCCACCGGCCCCAGGGCGTGCTCACCGGCCGGCCCGAGACGCTGACCAACGACTTCTTCGTCAACCTCCTCGACATGGCCACCGAGTGGAAGGTGTCCACCGAGGAGGGCGTCTACGAGGGCCGCAACCGCGACACGGGCGAGTCCACGTGGACCGGCACCGCGGTCGATCTGGTCTTCGGCTCGAACTCGCAGCTGCGAGCGCTGGCCGAGGTGTACGCCTGTGGCGACGGCGAGGCCAAGTTCGTGGCCGACTTCGTGGCCGCGTGGACCAAGGTCATGGACCTCGACCGGTTCGACCTGGCCTGATCCACCTCGTGGAGGTTCGTCGGTTCGTCGTGGGGTGCGTGGGTCTGATCACGCTGCTGTCGGTGGTCGCCGGTTGCAGCGGGTCGGACGACGACGCCAGCGTGGCGTCGCCACGCACCACCGCGGCGGCCGACGGCACCACCACATCCACGAGCACCGAGCTCGGCGATCCCGACGGCACCGACCCTCGGCCGGCCCTGCCCGACGATGTCGCCCTCCCGATCGTGTTCGTGCACGGGTTCGCGGGTTCGGCGCAGCAGTACGAGTCCCAGGCCATGCGCTTCGTGGCCAACGGGTACCCGGCGGAGCGCATCGTGGCCTACGACCACGACGGGGCCGGCCTCGACATCGAGGGCTACGTGGCCGGCCTCGACGAGGTGGTCGACCAGACCCTGGCCGACCTCGGCGCAGAGCAGGTGTACCTGGTCGGCCACTCGCGCGGCACCTCGGTGTCGAGCACCTACCTGGCCGACCCGGCCCGGGCCGCCAAGGTGGCCAAGTACGTGGCCATCGACGGGCAGCCGTGCCCCGACGTCGTGCCCTGCGTGGCGCCGAACCAGGCTGCGCTCCCCGGCCAGGCCCACGTGGAGACGGCCACGTCGCCCGAGTCCTTCGCCATGCAGTACGAGTTCCTGGTGGGCGAGGAGCCCGAGGTGGTGGACATCGTTCCCCAGCGCGAGCCGGTGGTCCTCTCCGGCCGAGCGGTCAACTTCCCGGCCAACACCGGCCGGGACGGGACCACGCTCGACGTGTGGGAGATCGATCCCGACAGCGGCCAGCGGACCGACGACACGCCCGTCGACACCTTCGAGCTGGGTGCCGACGGGGCCTTCGGGCCGCTGGAGGTGGAGACCGGCGGTCACTACGAGTTCGTGCTGTCCGCCGAGGGCTCGCCCACCCAGCACCACCTCTACCCCCAGCCCTACGTGCGCAGCAGCAACCTGGTGCGCCTGCTCTCCTCTCCGCCCGACGGCGCCACCCGGGCCAACACCAACGTCGGCGACGACCACGCCTCGATCATCGCCATCCGCATGCGCGAGTGGTACGCCGCCGACGACCCGGACCTGGCGGGAGACGAGCGAGACGTGCTCGAGGTCAGCACCGACGGGAGCGTGCCGGTGGACGCCATCACCTCGTTCGTGGGCAACGGGGCGATCGGCCTGCACATCCACGACGATGCCGCCACCCCGGGCGAGTCCACGCTCGCGGCGCTGCCCTACTTCTCCGAGCAGCCGTTCCAGAGCGGCATCGACGTGTTCATGCCGGCATCGCCCGAGGCCGAGGGCACCATCACGGTGACCAACCTCCCCCGGGGCGATCGCGCGCGGCCACAGACCTTCAACGTCCCCAACTGGCCGTCGAGCACCCACTCGATCAGCCTGATGTTCGCCGATCACCCCGTCAGCTGACCGGGGCGCCGCCCTCGTCCGCCAGCAGATCGGCGAGGTCGGTGACCACGAGGTCGGCGCCCCGGGCCCGGAGCCGATCGGGATCATCGTGGTGGTCGACGCCGATCACGAGCCCGAAGCGCCCGGCGTGTCCGGCCTCCACGCCCGCCGGCGCGTCCTCGACCACCACCGCCGCCGCCGGGTCGACGCCGAGCGCACGGGCCGCTTCGAGGAAGCTGTCGGGCGCCGGCTTGCCGGCGAGGTGGCGGTCCTTCACCGTGTGGCCGTCGACCACGAGGTCGAACAGGTCGGCGATGCCGGCGGCGTCGAGCGCGGCCCGGGCGTTCTCGCTGGACGACACCACCGCCATGGCCACGCCGGCAGCGTGCAGCGCCCGGACCACCTCGACCGCGCCCTCGTAGACGGGCACGCCTCCGGTCTCCAGCGCCCGCAGCAGCCGCTCGTTCTTGCGGGTGCCCACGCCGTGCACCGTGGGGGCGTCGGCCGGGTCGTCGCTGGACCCCTCGGGCAGCTCGATGCCCCGCGCCGCCAGGAAGTTCCGAACGCCGTCCTCCCGGAGCTCGCCGTCGACGTAGCGCGCGTAGTCGTCCACGAGGTCGAACGGCGCGAGCAGAGCGCCCGACCGCCGTGATTCCTCGGCCAGGAGCTCGTCGAAGGTCTGCTTCCACGCCAGGGCATGGACGTCGGCGGTCCTGGTGAGCACGCCGTCGAGGTCGAACAGCCAGGCCCCGTACCGCTGGAGGACGTTCACCGGAGGTCGGTCACCCGAGCTCGATGTCCACCGAGTCCCCGGGCCCCAGCAGGAACCGCTCCCGGCGCACCTCCACCGGGATCTGGCCCGTCGAGCGGTCGGCGTCGAGCCCGAGGTGGAGCTTCGTGGGCGACATCTCGATCCTCACCACGTGGCCGCGGTAGCGCACGTCGTAGGAGAGGGTGCCGAGCTCGAGGGGCACCATCGGGTCGAGCCGCAGGACCCCGTTGCGCGTCTCGAGGCCCGTGTAGCACCGCTGGATCAGGTCGAGGGTCCCGGCCATGGCCCCCAGGTGGATGCCCTCGGCGGTGGTGCCGTGCTGGCTGTCGCGGTAGTCGCTGCGGAGGGCGGCGTCGAAGTGCTGCCAGGAGCGGGCCCGGTCGAGGCGGGCGGTCACCCACGCCTCCACCACGCGGCTGAGCGTGGAGCCGTTGGTGGTCCGGGAGGTGTAGTAGGCGACGTTGCGGGGGATGAGGTCGGCGTCGTAGGGGTAGCCGAGCTGCCCCAGCAGTTCCGCCAGCTCGTCGGCGGACAGCACGTAGAACAGCATCAGCACGTCGGCCTGCTTGATCGCCTGGTAGCGGTTGGGGGTGTCGCCCTCGGCCTCCAGGTTCCGGTCGAGCCGCTCGCCGCTGCCGTAGGTGGCGTGGTAGCGCTCCCAGTCGAGCTCCTCGAGCTCGTGGAAGCCCTCGAACTGGCTGATGATCCCGTCGTGGAAGCACACGCGCATCCGCCGGCTGATGTCGCGCCACCGCTCCAGCTCGTCGTCGCCCAGCTCCAGCGACTCCCGCAGGTCTCGCACCGTCACCTCGGGCAGGGCGTCCAGCACGTCGAAGGCGCGGCCCAGGCACCACACCGCCATGAGGTTCGTGTAGGCGTTGTTGTCGAGCCCCGGCTCGGATCGGTCGGGGTACCCGTCGTGGTACTCGTCGGGGCCCATGACCCCCTTGATCTCGTATCGGCCGAGGCCCGGGTCGAACGTGGCGGCGCTGGACCAGAAGCGGGCGATCTCGAGCACCATCTCGGCCCCGAAGAACCGCAGGAACTCGAGGTCGCCGGTCGCTTCGTAGTACTGCCAGATGTTGACCACGATGGCGGCGTTCACGTGGCGCTGGAGGTGGGAGCTGTCGGGGAGCCACCGCTGCGACACCGGGTTGAGGTGCATCGTCTGGGTCTGCTCGCTGCCGTCGCTGGCGCTCTGCCACGGGAACATGGCCCCGCGGAACCCGGCCGCCGCTGCACCGCGCCGCGCCTGGTCCATCCGCCGGTGGCGGTACAGCAGCAGGCTGCGGGTCAGCTGGGGGAAGCGCAGGCTGAGGAACGGGAACACGAACAGCTCGTCCCAGAAGATGTGGCCGCGGTACGCCTCGCCGTGCAGGCCACGTGCCGGCACCCCGACGTCGTTGCCGATCGACTTGTTCGACACGGTCTGGAGGAGGTGGAGCTGGTGCAGGTGGAGCAGCCGCTCGACCTCGCCGTCGGCGCCGATGTCGATGCGCATCCGCCGCCACAGGTGGTTCCAGCTCGTCTCGTGGCGGCGGAGGAGGCCGTCGAAGGGAGCGGCATCGGCGGCCAGCGTGAGCGCGGCGCCGAGCGGCTCGGAGATGCCCGGGTCTCGCGAGGTGAAGAGGGCGACGATCTTCTCGACGCCGATCACGTCGCCGTCGCGCACCTCCAGCGAGAAGTGCTGGGCGATGTAGCCGGGTCGCTCGATCAGCTCGGGTTGCTCGGTGCAGGGCTCGCCGTTGCGCACGAGCCGCGTGCGCGCCGCCTCGGCGATCCGGACGTGCGACTGGTTCGTCTCCACGAGCAGGTGTACCACCTCGTCGCTCGTGGCCCCGCCCTCGATCGGGGCGAGGTGCTGGTCCGGCAGAGACCGGTAGCGCGCCACCCCCTGGTTGCGCACCGTGCCGTCGAGCGCGCTGCGCACCTCCAGGCGACCTTCCCACCCCTCGATCGTGATCGTGGTGGCCATGGCCAGCACGTGGCGGTCGCGCATGCTGGCGAAGCGGTGCTGGGCGACCTGCACCGTCCTCCCGTCTCGGTCTCGCAGGACGCTGCGGCGGGCGAGCGCCGCCCGGTGCATCTCCAGCTCGACGTGGTGCTCGACCACGGTGGAGGTGCCGACCCCGAACCACTCACCACCCTCGGCACGGACCTCGAGGACCAGCCAGTTCGGCAGGTTCACCAGGCTCTCGTTCTCGACCAGCCGGCCGCTGATCTCGGAGCCGAGGCGGTTGAACACGCCGGCCGCGTAGGTGCCCGGGTAGTGCACCCCGTCGGCCGACGATTCCGCCAGCGCGCCCCGGGTGGCCAGGTAGCCGTTGCCGACCGTGCAGAGCGCCTCTCGATACCCCTCCTGGTCCGCGACGAAGCCGTCGTAGTAGATCGAGCGCCCGGTCATCGCCGGGTTCGGTGGGTGAAGGGATCGTGGGGCGGTCGGCCGCCCTGCTGCTCCGCCCGCACCCGCTCCACGGCCTCGCGCACGTAGCCGAGGCACTGCTCCAGCTCGTCCTCGGTCCGCACCTCGACGCTGACCGGCGTCTCGGGCGATCCGAGGTGCGTGGCGGCGCTGATCCCGCTGCCCTCGTAGTCGTTCGGGAGGGCGAGGGCGACCTCCACGACGTCGTCGCGGGGCGCCACGAGCGCCACGGTGGCGCCGTTGCAGGCGAAGGTGATCGAGATCGCCTCCACCGACGGGTCGCAGCCGCCCGCGACCACCAGGTCCAGGTAGATCCGGTCGAACGCCGACCGCAGCGGCTCGACCAGCCCGTCGCGGAGCGGTGCTGCCTCGGGGATCACGAGCCCAGCTTGCCACCCCACCCGTTCGCCCGCCTCGGAGCGACGAGCGACGACCACCACCCAAGGCTCGTGCACCTGAGCCCCCTTGAGCGGCTCACCTGCACGAACCTCACCGGGCCGTGGGCCCAGAACCGGATCCCGTCCGGACCTGCAACGGGAGTCTCGTGGTTGGTTGGTGGTGGTTGGTCGGGGTGGCGGGATTTGAACCCACGACCTCTGCGTCCCGAACGCAGCGCTCTGCCAAGCTGAGCCACACCCCGGTGTTGTGCGGAGGTTGAGCGTAGCCCACCCCGCGATCGGCCCGTCCATCCGGTAGGACGGGCCTGCGTCAGGCCGGGGGCGCCCCGGGAGCGCCGGCGGGCTGCTCGACCCAGGTGCCGCCACCCAGCACGGTGGTGGCCGCCTCGCGCAGGCGCATGGGGTCGAGGGGCTTGACCACCCAGCCGTCGGCATCGCAGCGCTCGGCCAGGAAGATGTCGGCCTCACGGTCCAGCAGCATCAGGATCGGCACGTGGCCGAGCTTGCCCACGCTCTCGTCGAGGCGGATGTCCATGCAGGCGGCCATCCCGCCCATGTTGCCGATCTGGAGGTCGAGCACCACGAGGTCCGGGGCGGCGTCATGCACCGTGGGCAGCACGTCGACCCCCCGGTTCACCCGGATGACCTCGATGTCGTCGCCGGCCACGGCGGCATCGACCTCCTCGTGGATCCGGTCGGCGTCGGTGGCGAGCAGCACGCGTGGCACGGCGAGAACCCTAGTTCCGTCCTTCCCCCTGCCTTGCGCCGGTACCATCGTTCGCTCGCGAGTCCCCCCACCCCATTGGAGCCCTCGTGCTCGAGATCGAAGTCGTCGAGTCCGCCGACCACACGCTGTGCCGTCCTGTCGGGGAGCTGGACGCCTACACCGTGCTGGCGTTCCGGGAGGCCCTGGGCGACCTCGCCCAGCGCCCCAAGGTGGTGATCGACCTCTCGGAGGTCCCGTTCATGGACTCCGCCGGCCTCGGCGCGCTCATCGGCGGCATCCGCCGGGCGCGCGAGCACGGCGGCGAGGTCGCGGTGGCGTGCAGCCGGCCCACCCTCACGCGCCTGCTCCACACCACCGGGTTCGACCGCATC
>CAZIVZ010000182.1:0-6819 GCA_964542495.1 uncultured Aquihabitans sp. | reverse complement strand
GAACGTCCCGCGGATGTCGTAGGCCTTGAAGATGGCGTCGAGGTCTGCCATGGCGAGGCGACCTTACCCGCTTCCGCGCGGGGCCTCGGGCGCCAGGCGGTCGAGCTCGCCGGGAGCCAGCTCGTAGGTCCCCGACGCCATCGCGGCCCGGATCCGACCCAGGTCGACGAGCAGGCGGAGCGAGTCGCGAGCGACCTTGACGGTGGACAGCTCGGAGTTCTCGACCTCGACCGGCACCTCGATGAGCGAGAGCCCGTAGCGCTCCGCCAGCATGAACAGCTCGACGTCGAACGCGAACCCGTCGATCCGAGCGTGGCTGAAGATGAGCTCGGCCACGTCGGAGCGGAAGGCCTTGAGGCCGCACTGCGTGTCCTGGTGGCGTCCGAGCAGCACGGTGCGGGTGGCGCCGTTGACCATCCGGTGGCCGGCCTCGCGCAGCCAGCTGGCCTCGACCACGGTGGTGGTGTCGACGTGGTGACGGTTGCCGACCACGACGTCCCAGCCGTCCTCGATGGCCTCCAGGAGCCCCGCCACCTGGGCCGGCGCGTACGCCAGGTCTGCGTCGGTGAAGGCCCGGGCCCGGCCCGTGGAGGCCAACATGCCGGTCCGCACGGCGGCGCCCTTGCCCCGGTTCTGCGGTTGCACGAGCACCTGGTCGGCACCGGCGCGACGGGCCTCGTCGGCGGTGGCATCGCCGGACCCATCGTCGACCACGACGATCTCGAGCTCGGCGGCGCCCACCAGGGGACCGAGCTCGTCTCGGACGCGCGTCACCGTGTCGGCGATGCGATCGGCCTCCCGGTACACCGGGATCACCAGGGACAGGCGACGCTCCCCCGGCGCCGGCGGGCGCGGGCGACGGCGGGCCAGATCGGCGCGGACCGCCGCAGCGCGGCCACGACGGGCCACGTCAGACGGATCCGTCGGGGCGCGAGGGCTCCACGGACGGCGGTTCGGGGGACGGCGGTTCGACCCACGGCGCTTCGACGGACGGGGGGACGGCCTCGGGCCCGTCGGCGATGACGGCGGGACCCGGCTCGATGGTGACCTTGCGGTCGATCCACGCCGACACCCGGCCGGCGCGGTAGGGCGAGACCTCGATGGGCCCGCTTCGGGCCAGCAGCACGAGGCCCACGAGACCGATGACCGAGAGACCGGCACCGAGGAGGTCGACCCCGGTGCGGCCGTAGTGCAGCGACACGTGCTCGGAGGTGGGCACCACCACCATCAGGTTCGGCGTCACGCGGTAGGGACCGTCGGCACCGGTGACCTCCCAGTTGGGGAAGTAGGAGGTGCGCACCAGCACGGGGACGCCCACCTTCGACACGTCGAAGGAGATGCCGTCGTTGGTCTGCTCCACGTCGGTGACCTCGACCTCGGGCAGCGCCGTGCGGGGCAGGTCGGGCACGGTGTCGATGGGACCGGTGGCCCCCACCTGGTCCCGCGCCCACCGCACGAGGCGGCGCCAGTCGTGGGGCACGGCCGGGGCGTCGACCCGCTCCCACTCGTCGGGGCCCTCGGCGGCCATCGGCACGTCGAGCGCATCGGGGTGCAGGAACCACGCCGAGGCCATCGGCAGCCAGTCGTGCTGGCCCTGGCCCATGTCGTCGGCCACCACGGGCTCGTACGGCATGGCCGCGACCAGCGGCGCATCGGCCACCTCGTACACGTGCCAGGGGCCGCTGACCGCCACCTCCTCGAGGTCGGGGTGGGCGGCCGCGGCGCTGACCGCCTGGCTGCTCACCGCCAGGTAGTACCGCACGCCCATCATCTGGAGGTGGCGCACCCCGGCGTCCATGTCGAAGCCGGGGTAGGGCAGGTCCCGCTGGGGCTGCGACGGCTTGGCCGAGAGCTCCGACTGCATCAGGAAGTGGTACGGCACCGTGGTGGACGACTCGAAGTAGAGGCCCTCTTGGGAGCCGATGCAGCCGCCGGTCCAGTAGGGCAGGAGCATGGGTGCCATGGGCGTGCCGTAGCCGTTGGTGCGGTCCTGGTCGTACTCCCACAACGCCCGCCCGCAACCGTGCTGGGGCGACCGGCCCAGCTCGGCCATGGTCTGCACGAGCGCCCGGTACTCGAGCCAGCCGCCCGTGGTGCAGGCCACGGTGCTGCCGGCGTCGGCACACCCGGCCGGCTGCTCGGGCTTGAGCTCGAGGCCCTTGTAGTTCCAGTCGGCCCAGCCCGCCACGGGATTGACGGCCGTGGTGTGGAACATCCGGACGCCGAAGGGCAGCTTGAGCGCCGACTCCGTGACCGTCTCGGTGCCGGTGCCCCGGGAAACCGTGACCGGCTTGCGCTCGATGACCGAGGGGAGCACGTTGCTGAGCGGCAGCGCCGCGTACAAGAGCGCGCCCAGCACCACCACGCTCGACGCCCCCACGCTGACCGCCCGCAGCGGCCGGTCGACCCGCCCGCTGGCGAGCGAACCCGCCACCCGGATCAGCTCACCCGCGGCGATGGCCGCCAGCAGGGCCACCGAGAGGTACAGGAACGGCAGCAGGCGCGCGTTCCACAGCCGGGCCTGGGGCAGCCAGGTGAAGGCCACCATCACGCCGACCCACGCCAGGGCGAGGACCATGCCCACCGAGTAGCGCCGGATGACCGACACGACGACGCCGATCACCGCCGCCCACATCAGCCACCGGAGCCCCAGGGGAAACAGGTAGTAGGTGACCGACTCCTGGTTGCCGGCCAGCTTGGCGGCCTCGGGTGAGAGGTTGGCGCCAGGCGCGGGCAGCCGCTCCCAGCCCATGTCGTTGACGAACGGGGCGCGCAGGGCGAACGGCACCACCCAGAACGCCGTGAGCAGGCCGGCCACCGGGACCATGGTGGCGAGCCACTTGAACCGGGCCCGGTCCGGGTGGACGAGGAACAGCGCCGCCGTGCATCCCAGGACGAAGAACGCTGGGATGAGGTGGCACAGCCCGGCCAGCGCGAACAAGACGGCGGCCAGGGCTCGATGTCGGCCGGTGCGCAGGCCCCGGCAGGCCACCCCCAGGTACAAGATCGCGAGGGTGAGGCTGATCGAGAAGGCGAACTCCCCGGCCATGGTGCTCTGGAAGTTGCCGCCGATGATGTTGCCGGTGTTGTTGAACAGCGGCTCGCGGTTGTAGATGAACACCACGCCGGCGACGGAGGCCAGCGGCGGGATGGGGAACGGGAGGTCGGCCAGCTTGGCCAGGGCCCAGCAGGCGAGCGGGACCCCGAGCAGGCCCAGGGCGGTGACGATCTTGAACGACCGGTTGTAGGGCACCCCCACCGCCAGCACCCCCAGCGCCAGCGCGGTCCCCGTGGCCAGGAGGCGGTACGGGAACAGCGATGGCCGCGACCACACCTGGTAGGCGGCCGCCGCCAGCAGTGCCAGGACCGGGATGGCGAGGTACCAGACCAATCCGACGTGCAGCCCCACGATCATCAGCGCCGGAACCACCATGTAGAACTGGTAGGCGGGGAAGCCGTTGTACCAATCGGGCGACCAGCCCGACAGCCGGAAGTTCGGCAGCAGGTGGTCGATGAGGTAGCGGGGCCCCCACACGTGGGCACCCATGTCTCCCCCCGTCGGAGTGGTGTCCTGCCACAGGCGGCTCGGGTGCAGCGTGGCCAGCACCAGCGCGGTGCCCAGCACGACGGCGACGAGCGACACGGCGGCCTCGGCCGCCGCGCCCGGGTCGTCGGTGAGGCGCGTGTTGACGCGCCGGCCCCAGGCTCGCACGCGCTCGGGCACGGTGGGGAACGCCTCGGCCGGCGAATCGACCTCGACCGACGCGTCGGCGGCGGGCGGAGCCAGCGTCTCGGTCACGGCGTGCCCCAGACCACGTGGACCACCGTGACCGCGTTGAACGCCACGTGGGCGACGACGGCCGGGCCGAGCCGCCCGGTTCGCACCACCAGGAGGGCGAAGATCGCGCCCGCCGCGGTGAGGGCGGCGAACTGGAGCGGCTGGAAGTGGGTGGCACCGAAGAACACCGACGAGCCGAGGACCGCCCACCCCGTGGTGAAGCGCTTCTCGAGCGCGCCGAGCACGAGACCTCGGAAGAACAGCTCCTCGGCGATCGGGGCACCGATCACCACGATCACGAAGAGCAGGACCACCCCGACGGAGCTGTCGGCCTTGTCGCCGAGGTCTCGGGCCAGCTTGCCCAGGTCGTCGGGATCGGTGCCGGTGAGCCGCAGGACAGGCCACGAGACGAGCGGCACCACCACCAGCTGGGCCACCACGCCGATCACGAGCCCGAGCGGCACGTCGGTCGCCCGCAGCCGTACGCGGAAGTCGTGGACCCAGCCGCCGCCCTTGGTGGCCGCGGCCCAGACCGGCACGCCCACGAACCCCAGCCAGAGCGGCGGGTACTGGAGGGCGATCATGGACAGCGGGAGGTTGTCCGGGGTGGCCTCGTCACCGGTGTAGCCGAAGGCCGCCAGGATCAACGCTCCGAACAGAGCGGCGGAGACGTAGGCGAAGAGCCAGCCGACGAGGGCGTCGCCCATCCCCCACCGGGGTGCGCGCAGCGCGGCGTCGGTGGGGGACGGCACGGTGGTCATGGCCGGGGCAGCCTACTGGCCGTGCCCACGCCTCCCGAGGTCGGCCGAGGCGCGATCAGGAGGCGAGCTGGGCCGTCGCGAGCCGACGGTCCACCAGCTCCCAGCCCCGGGGCGCGGCGGTGCGGGCACCATGGCGATCGCACAGATCGTGGGTCATCGGATGGCCCTCGGAGGCCAGGGGCTCCAGCCAGACCGTGGCGGCGCGGTAGTCGTAGGAGAGCGTGAGCGTGGCGGTTTCCGCACACCCCGGACGAGCACAGCGACGACCCATGGCCCGGCAAGCTACCGGTGTGCCGAGCCGCCGGCGCGGATGGTGGCCCGGCTGCCGGAGCGACCGACCTGCCCTCTAGCATGGCGCCCATGTCTCCCGAGGGCCCTCCGCCTCCCCCGCCACCTCCGCCGCCTCCCCGAGGCCGCGGACCCGCGGGACCCGGCCGTCCCGGCCCCGGAGGTTCGGGCTCCCCCGGCGGTTCGGGCTCGCCCGGCGGCGCCGGCCCCGGCGGCGCGGCCCGGAACCTGGGCAACACCCGCTGGATGCTCTGGGGCATCGCCTTCGCCTGCATCGTGGTGCTGTTGCTGGCCGTGAACCAGGGCGGCGGCTCGGGCGACGAACTGTCCTACAGCAAGTTCCGCTCGGAGGTGGCCGCCGGCAACGTCCGCGAGATCACCTACGACAACACCTCGGCGCGCATCACCGGCAAGTTCGACAACGGGGACAAGTTCCACACCACCGGGCTGGACCCGTTCCCCACCGCAGACCTGGAGCTGCTCCAGGAGCAGAAGGTGGTCCAGAAGAACAACACCCCCCAGGCTTCGTTCCTCGAGCAGTGGCTCCCCGTGCTCATCTTCCCGCTGCTGATCATCGGCTTCTTCGTGTTCATGCAGCGCCGGGCGCAAGGCCAGATGGGCAACATCATGTCCATCGGCAGGTCTCGGGCGAAGACCTACAGCACCGAGCGACCCGGCACCACCTTCGCCGACGTCGCCGGCTACGAGGGCGTGAAGACGGAGATCCGCGAGGTCGTCGACTTCCTCAAGTACCCCGAGAAGTTCAGCCAGATCGGCGCCCGCATCCCCAAGGGCGTGCTGCTCGTGGGCCCGCCCGGCACCGGCAAGACCCTCATCGCCCGCGCCGTGGCCGGGGAGGCCGGGGTGCCGTTCCTGTCCGTGAGCGGCTCCGACTTCATGGAGATGTTCGTGGGCGTCGGCGCCAGCCGGGTGCGCGACCTGTTCCAGTCGGCCAAGAAGCTGGGCCGGGCGATCATCTTCGTCGACGAGATCGACTCCATCGGCCGCAAGCGCGGCGCCGGGCTCGGCGGCGGGCACGACGAGCGCGAGCAGACGCTCAACCAGATGCTCAACGAGATGGACGGCTTCGAGGCCACCGAAGGCATCGTGATGATCGCCGCCACCAACCGGCCCGACGTCCTCGACCCCGCCCTGCTGCGTCCCGGACGCTTCGACCGCCAGGTCGTGGTCCCCCTGCCCGAGCACGACGAGCGCCTCGCCATCTTGCGGGTGCACGCCAAGAGCAAGCGGATCAGCCCCGAGGTCGACCTCGGCGTGGTCGCCCGGGGCACGCCCGGCATGAGCGGTGCCGAGCTGGCCAACCTGGTCAACGAGGCCGCCCTGCACGCCGTGCGCCGCGGTGGCGAGATGATCACCCGGGACGACTTCGAGTACGCGCGAGACCGCGTGCTCATGGGCCAGCGCCGCGAGTCCATGGCGCTGTCCGAGAAGGAGAAGGAGCTCACCGCCTACCACGAGGCCGGCCACGCGGTGGCCGCCACCGTGCTGGAGGAGGCCGACCCGGTCCACAAGGTCACCATCCTCCCCATGGGCATGGCCCTCGGTGTGACCCAGCAACTGCCGCAAGAGGACAAGCACTCCTACAACCAGCAGTACCTCGACGACTCCATCGTGGTCGCCATGGGCGGGCGGATCGCCGAGAAGCTCATCTTCGGCGTGGTGTCGACCGGCGCCAACAACGACCTCGTGGTCTCCACCGAGCGCGCCCGCAAGATGGTGCGCGAGTGGGGCATGAGCGAGCGCATCGGCCCCATGGCCTGGGGCTCGCAGGGCGCGGTGTTCCTCGGCGAGGACCTCATGGGCAACGCCCGCGACTACTCCGACGAGACCGCACGGGTGATCGACGAGGAGGTCGAGAAGATCCTCCGCGCCGCCGAGAAGCGCTGCGAGGACCTCCTCACCGAGCACCGCAACGGCCTCGACCTCGTGGCCCGCGGCCTGCTCGAGCACGAGACCCTCGACGGGGCGGAG
>CAZIVZ010000181.1:0-6866 GCA_964542495.1 uncultured Aquihabitans sp. | reverse complement strand
TACCAGCACCCCGAGCGCATCGAGCGGCTCGTGCTGGTGTGCAGCGGCGGGCTCGGGCCCGAGGTCTCCTGGATCCTGCGGGCGCTCACCGTGCCCGGCTCGGAGTACCTCATGCCGGTGCTCTTCCCCGGCTTCGTGCGAGATGCGGGCGACGCCATCCGCCGCCGCCTCGGGTCGTTCGGGCTGCGAGCGCCGCACATCGAGGAGGAGTGGAAGGGCTATGCCTCGCTCACCGATCCCGAGACGCGCGAGGCGTTCATCAAGACCCTGCGGGCCGTGATCGACCTGCGGGGCCAGTCGATCAGCGCCCACGACCGGCTGTACCTGGCCGAACTGCTGCCCACGCTCATCGTGTGGGGCCAGAAGGACCACATCATCCCGGTGGCCCACGCCCATCACGCCCACGAGGCCATGCCCGGCAGCGAGCTGGTGATCTTCGAGCACTCCGGGCACTTCCCCCACGTCGAAGAACCCCAACGGTTCCTCCACGTCCTCGAGGACTTCTTCGACCGCAACCCGCCCATGCACCTCGATGCCGCCGACTGGCAGGAACGGCTGGAAAACCACTCACCGTGACGATCCGGCGGCCGACAGGACCGCCATGATCACTGAGAGCGGGCGATTGACCATCGGCGAGGCAGAGCTCGTCGTCCCCTTGGCGGAGGGCGTGCTGGTGGCCGACCAGCTGCTCACCATCCACACGGCCAACGAGGCCGCCGCCGACCTGCTGGGGTGGGACGACCCGTCCGCGCTGGTCCATGCCGCCACCACGGCGGCCTGGGAGCTGTTCGAGACCGCGCAGGTGTCCGAGGTCCTCGACGCCCTCGGTCGCTCCGGGCGCTGGTCGGGCACCGCCTTCCTCGAGCGCCGCGACGGCACCTTGCTCGAGGCCCTCCTCAGCGCCTGCTCGCTGCACACGGCCGGCGGCGGCGCACCGTCGGGCACCATGGTCACGATCCGGCCCCACGTGGTGGCGCCGTTCACGCCCCACCCACCACCCGACAGCGAAGCCTTCGACGTGGAGGGGCTGCCCGGGCGCTTCTGCCTCTACTACCAACCCGAGTTCGACCTCGCCGACGGCACGGTCCCGTCCTGCGAGGCGCTCCTGCGGTGGTGGCACCCGGACTTCGGGATCCTCTCCCCGGGGCCGTCGCTGGCCCGCACCAAGTGGGCGGAGCGCCTCGCCGGCGTGGAGGCCTGGTCGGTCTTCGCCGTGTGCCGCCAGATCGCCATGTGGGAGGACCAGGGCCGGCCCGTCCAGGTGGCGCTCAACGTGTCGCGCCACCACCTCCGCGACCCCCAGCTCCTCCCCCGGGTGCGCCAGGCGCTCGACAGCACCGGCATCGATCCCAAGCAGCTCGCCATCGACCTGCCGCTCTCCGCGCTCGTGAAGGACCCGGTGAACGTGCGCCACGTGGTGCTCGACCTCGCCGACCTCGGCGTGGCCCTGATCGTCGACGGCGTGTCGGGGGACGCGCCGCCGACGGCGTTCGAAGGGCTGCCCATCGCCGTGCTCAAGATCGTGGTGGGCAACGTCGGCCACCCCAGCGCCATCGGCCGCCACCGCTCGGCCGACGACGCGATCGCGCTGGCCCGGTCGATCGGCGCCACCAGCGTCGCCAAGTCGGTGGAGACCGCAGCCGACCTCCAGGCGCTGCTCGAGATGGGCTTCGACCGAGCGTTCGGACACGTCTTCAGCCCCGCCCTCGCCCCCGCCGCGCTGGTGCCGCTGCTCGACCGGCGGGTGGTGGCTCAGCGAGCAGGGTGAGCCTCGAACCAGTCGAGTGACAGCTCGGTGGCGTCGATGGTCTCGGTGGTGAGCGCCGGGTCGCCGAGGTCGATGTCGGACCCCGGCCACGTGTGGCCGCCACCGACGATCGTGTAGAGCTCGACGCCGATCCCGTCGTCGCACCCGGTGAAGCGCCTGAGGCGCACGTCGTCGCCGACGGTGGAGTCCTGCGGCTCGGGATCGCAACCGCCGCTCTCGGCCCAGGCCGCGATGTTGGTGAGCGCACCGGGCAGCCCGGCGTTGGCCGTGTCGGCGTCGTCGACCGTTCCCCCGCCTGCTCCGTAGGCCACGGTGGCATCCGCGGTGCCGTGGAACGCGATGACCGGGAGCGGTTCGCAGGAGCCGGGGAACACCTCCACCGTGACCAGTGCCACCGACGCGAAGCGGCCCGGGAACGAACACGCGGTGGCCGCGGCCTTCCACGCGCCGAGCGACATGCCCATGAGGTGCACCCGGTCGGGGTCGACGCAGTAGCGGGACTCCACGTCATCGAGGAGGCCGATCAGGAAGTCGGCGTCAGCACCGGTGCCGCCCAGCTCCCAGCGGCCGTCGATCGCCTCGGGGGTCACCACGAGCACGCCGCGCTCGGCTGCCGCCAGGGGCACGTCGCCGTAGACGCTGGCCTGGAGGGCGTTCGAGCCGCTGCCGTGGAGGTTCACGATCAACGGCGCGGGCTCGTCGGGGTCGTAGGAGGCGGGCACGGCGAGGCGGTAGGCCCGCGCCACCCCGGCGCTGGTGAAGCTGGCGGCGACGTCACCCGGCGTCTCGTCGGAGAGCCGCGCCACGTCGGGCTCCTCGCCGCAGCCGGCGCTGGCCGGCACGGTCGTGGTGGTCGTGGCAACCGTGGTGGTCGTCGTGGTGGTCGTCGTGGTGGTCGACCCGGTGACGTCGTCGCTGCTGCACGCGGCGAGCACCACCAGGGCCGAGAGAGCGAGGGTGCGGACGAGGCGCGGCACGGCCCCGGACCCTACCCGAGACGTGTGTTAGGCATCCCTAACTTCTTGTGGTAGACAGCCCACATGTTCACCAACCTGCGCGTGGCGGCCACCCTCACCCACCTCCTCCCCGGCATGCGGGCCCGGGTCCGGCTCGGCCCGGTCTCCCTCGTGGACGTGCTGGTGCCCGCGCCCGGCGAGGCCGTCGACCAGATGGCACCGCGCGTCCTCTCGCCGTGCGCCTTCCGGGCCGCAGTGGCCCAGGCCCACCAGCGACAGCTCGCCGGCGAGCGCCTCTCGTTCCTGAACCTGCCGGCCGGCGTCGATCCGACCGTCGACCTCACCACCCTCGCCGGTGGCGCCAGCCGCCCGGGCGGGCTGTTCCGGGTGCGCGCCGCCGACCGCTGGCTGTGGGCCTTCGCCACCACGCTCGACGCCACCGTGGCCTACGACCTCGGCCGCTCGCTGGTGGACGAGACCCCGGTGGTGGGCGACCTGCGGGCCCTCGGCATCCGACCCGACCCGGCCACCGGCGTGAGCATCGCCTACGCCGAGACCACCGCCGCCGCCGGCTCGGCCACCGAGGACGCCGTGGTGGACCTGCTCGAATCGCTGCTCGCCCGGTGGAGCGCCCACGAGCTCATCGAGGGGAGCAGCGCCAGTACCGTGGCCCGGTGACCCGCGCCGTCCCGATCGCCCTCGCCAGCCTGCTCCTCCTCGCCGCGGCGAGCTGCTCGGCCGGGTCCGAGACGGTCGAGCGACCGTCGACCACCACGAGCACCACCACCAGCACGACCACCACGGCCCCGCCCGAGCTGCCGGCCGACCGCCCGTTCACGGTGCACGTGTCGCCCCGGTACGAGGCCGGCACCCCGGCGCCGCTGCTGGTGCTGCTCCACGGGTTCGGCACCACCGGGGAGATCCAGAGCGCGTACCTCGGCCTCGAGGCGCCGGTCGACGCCAACGGCATGGTCTACGTCCACCCCGACGGCACCGAGAACCGCATCGGCAAGCAGTTCTGGAACGCCACCGATGCGTGCTGCGCCGGCCCCATGACCGAGGACGTCGACGACTCGGCCTACCTCGCCGCGCTGATCGCCGACGTGCGCTCGCGCTACGACGTCGACCCCCGCCGGATCTACGTGATGGGCCACAGCAACGGTGGCTTCATGTCGTACCGGATGGCCTGCGACCACGCGGATGTGATCGCCGCGGTGGCCAGCATCGCCGGTGCCACCTTCGCCGACACCGAAGACTGCTCGCCGTCGGAGCCCGTGGCCGCGCTCCAGGTGCACGGCACCGCGGATGCGAGGGTCCTCTACGAGGGCGGCAAGATCACCGGCGACGCCTACCCGAGCGCCGCCGAGACGGTGGAGACGTGGGCCACCTACAACGGCTGCGACCTCACGCCCGACGATCCAGCACCACCCTCGCGCCAGATCGTGGCGGGCCTGGCCCCCGCCACCGTCACCGCCTACACCACCGGGTGCGAGCCCGGCGGCGCCGCCGAGCTGTGGAGCCAGCCCGACGGCAGCCACATCCCGGTCTGGGATCCCACCTTCGCCACCCAGGTGGTGGAGTGGCTCCTCGACCACCCCAAGCCCGAAGCCTGACCCACGCTCAGCCCAGCGCGACGACCTCGACGAGGCCGCTGAGCCCTCGGAAGTCGTCGGCGTTGCGCGTGTAGAGGGGTAGGTCGTTGGCACAAGCCACCGCGGCGATGAGGAGGTCGACCGCTCGAGGGCCACGCGCCTTGCGCCCCTGCGCCACGACCGCGGCGTAGACGCGCCCGTAGGCGCGGGCCGCCTCCCGATCGAAGGGCAGGGGGTCGAACGCGGCCTCAGCTCTCTGGAGGCGATCCTGACGCCTCGCCCGCTCGTCCGGATCGGCGGTGGCGTGGGGACCGGCACCGAGCTCGGCCATCGTGATCGAGGAGACCGCCACCTCGCCGGGAAGCAGCGACGCGGCGAACGACTCCAGATCGATGACCACCGAGGTGTCCAGGAGCCCGCGGGGCGGACGGGGGTCAGCCACGGGGCTCGGCGCCGGGATCGGCGTGCTGGTCGAGATCGTGCCGGAACCGCTCGGCATCGACGCGCGGTGCACCGGCGAACATCGCCACCGCCGTCTCGGCGCGCACGAACCGCCGGCGCCGCAGCGGCACCAGCTCGCCGACCGGTTCCCCGCGCCGCGTCACCACGAACGAGGCCCCCTCGTCGAGCTCGCGCATGATGTGGCCGCTGTCGTTGCGCAGCTCCCGCTGGCTGATCTCCCGTGCCACGGAGCAAGTGTAGCACCAGGTGCTACTGTTGGACCGTGAACGTGCTGCTCGTCACGCTCGACCAGTTCCGGGGCGACTGCCTCTCGGTCGCCGGGCACCCGGTGGTGCGCACGCCCCACCTCGACCGGCTCGCCGCCGAGGGGGTGCGCCTGGCCAACCACTTCAGCCAGGCCGCGCCCTGCGGGCCGGGCCGGGCCAGCCTCTACACCGGCATGTACCAGGCCAACCACCGCGTGGTGGCCAACGGCACGCCGCTCGACCAGCGATTCGACAACGTGGCCTGGGCGGCACGCCGGGCCGGCTACGTGCCCACGCTGTTCGGCTACACCGACCAGAGCATCGACCCGCGCCAGGCCGACGGCCCCAACGACCCCCGGCTGTTCAGCTACGAGGGCCTGCTCCCCGGCTTCGAGGCAGACCCGGGCTGGTCCCACGGCCACCCCACCGCGTGGATCGAGTGGCTGCGCGAGCTCGGCCACACGGTCTCCGACGACCCCGAGATCGCCCTCGCCGGCGAGCCCGACCGGCCCGCCGAGCACAGCCTGGCCACCCACCTCACCGACGCGTTCCTCGACTGGCTCCCCCGCCAGGACGGGCCCTGGTTCGCCCACCTCAGCCTGCTGCGCCCCCACCCGCCCTACGCCGCCGCCGGCCACTACGCGCACCGCTACGACCCCGCCGACGTACCGCTGCCGATCGAGCCGGCCACCGACACCCACCCCCTCCACGCCGCGCTGATGGCGCACCCCGACCTCGAGGTGCCGGCCGACGAAGAGGGACGGCGCCACCTGCGCGCGCAGTACTACGGGATGATCGCCGAGGTCGACGACCACCTCGGTCGGGTGTGGGCCGCCCTCGAAGCGGCGGGCCGGTGGGACGACACCCTCGTGGTGGTCACGTCCGATCACGGAGAGCAGCTCGGCGACCACGGCCTGGTCCAGAAGGCCGGGTACTTCGACGGCAGCTACCACGTCCTCGGCATCGTGCGGGACCCTCGCTTCCCGGAGGTGCACGGCACGGTGGTGGACCGCTTCACCGAGAACGTCGACGTGATGCCCACCTTGTGCGAGGCGATGGGCGTGCCGATCCCGTTGCAGTGCGACGGGCTGCCGCTCACCCCGTTCCTCCGGGGCGAGGAGCCGCCGTGGTGGCGCGAGGCCGCGCACTGGGAGTGGGACTGGCGGTTCGCCTTCATCCCCCACGGCCCCCACGACTGGCCCTGGAACCGCCAGCTCGAACAGCAGACCCTCGTGGTGCACCGCACCACCGAGCTGGCCTACGTGCACTTCGGCGACGGTTCGTGGAGCTGCTTCGACCTGGCTGCCGATCCCACGTGGCGCACCCTCGTGACCGATCCCGAGGTGGTGCTCGGCGCGGCTCAGGCGCTGCTGACGTGGCGGGGTGAGGTGGCCGATCGGATGATGACCGGCCTGTTGGTGGAGGAGGGCGGCATCGGCCGGTGGCCCCCGCTTCCCGAGGACTGGCACCGGCGGGAGCCCGCATGACCACCGAACGACCGACCAGCCTGGTGACCGGGGCCAACACGGGGATCGGGCTGGTGACCGCCACCGAGCTGGCCCGCCGCGGCCACCGGGTGATCCTGGCCTGCCGGTCCGAGGACAAGGCCCGGCCAGCCGTCGATGCCATCGTGGCCGACACCGGCAACGAGGCCGTGGAGCTCCTGCCGCTGGACCTGGCCGACCTGCGCTCGGCGGGCCGGGCCGCCGACACCCTGGTGGAGCGCGGCGACCCGCTCCACGTGCTGGTGGCCAACGCCGGTGTGGCCGGCCAGCGGGGCCAGACCGCGCAGGGCTTCGAGCTGGCCTTCGGCATCAACCACCTCGGTCACTTCCGGTTCGTG
>CAZIVZ010000180.1:0-6915 GCA_964542495.1 uncultured Aquihabitans sp. | reverse complement strand
TCATCCAGGGCCCGCCCATCGGAACCAACACCACCGGCCAAGAGGCCGAGGGTCCTCACTGCGTCTCAGGTGGTCACCACTGATGCTGCTCGCCCTCACCACCCAGACCTCCATCGGGATCGTGCTCCTGGTCGTGGCCTTCGCGGTGGCCATCGTCTTCGCCTTGGTCAACCTGCGCCAGGGTCGCCCCGAGGTCGGCTCGGAGATCGAGCTTGCCCCCAACCGCAAGCCCTACCTCTCGGACTCCGAGCTCGAAGGCCGCAAGCTCGACCGCACCCTCACCTTCGGTCTGCTCGGCCTGTTCGTGATCGGCATCGGCCTGCCGCTGTACTGGCTCGCCGAGCCCGGCCGCCAGGCCAACGAGAAGGGCAACATCGCCCGCAAGTTCGTCGAGCGGGGCGAACAGGCCTTCGCCCCCACCGCCGACGGCGGCTTCAACTGCGCGTTCTGCCACGGCACCGCCGGGATCGGTGGCGTCACGCCCTACACCATCACCGACGCCGAAGGCCGCTTCGTCAAGGAGGTGCAGTGGCAGGGGCCCGCGCTGAACACCGTGCTGCTGCGCTACACGCGAGACGAGGTCCGCTACGTCCTCGAGTACGGCCGTCCGTTCTCGCCGATGCCGGCGTGGGGGGCCAAGGGCGGTGGGCCGCTCACCGAGCAGAGCCTCCAGAACCTGGTCGACTACATCGACTCCATCCAGCTGACGGCGCAGGAGGCCCAAGATGCCGCCGCCACCCAGCTGGCCAAGATGATGAAGGCGAAGGATCCCACGTGCGTGTCCGCCCGCACCGAGGCGGCTCGAGCTGCACTCAGCGGCGCGGAGCTCGAATCGTTCGACCCGGCCAGCGTCGACGTCGAGTCGTGCCCGCAACAGTGGAAGAGCGAGGGCGAGGCCCTGTTCAACATGGGCTACGACGACGGCTTCGCCGGTGGCGCCTACTCGTGCGGCCGGTGCCACACCCAAGGTTGGTCCTACGGCGAGAAGGGCCCCGACGGCAACGGTGCCTTCGGCCCGAGCCTGCGCAACATCACCGAGCAGTTCCCCGGTGGCAGCGTCGGCCTGGAACAGCAGACCGACTTCGTGTGCCAGGGCAGCGCCCAGGGCGTCCGCTACGGGCGCAGCGGCATGGGTACGGGTCGCATGCCGGGGTTCTGCATCACCCCGGAGACCAAGCTGAACCCCGAGAACGGTGAGGTCGGCATCACGCCCCGGGACACGGGCCTCGCCACCGACGGCGCCATGCTCAGCCAGGAGATGGTCCGCGACATCGTCGAGTACGAACGGAGCCTTTCCCGATGACGATCGAGCTTCTGGGCGCCCTCACCTGGGCCCCCGGCTTCAAGGGCCTGCTCACCGTTGCGGTGGCCGTGATCATCCTGTGCGGCTCCATCGCCTTGATCCTGGGCACCAACTCCGGCGCCCGACTCGGCTTCCTGATCGCCCTCACCGGCCTCTTCGGGTGGTTCGTGGTGATGGGCATCATCTGGGCGGCCTACGGCATCGGCTACAAGGGCCCGGCCCCCACCTGGAAGGTGGCCGACACCGTGCAGGGCACCCCCGCCGACTCACGGATCCCCATCGCGGAGTCGCTGCCCCTCCCGGCCGACCTGCCCGATCCCGTCGAGGTCCGAGACGCCAGCGCCGAGCTGCTGAAGGAGTTCCCACCCACGGGCAAGAACCCCACCATCGGCGACCTCGTCTCGCTCGACGAGGCCCTCCGCGACCAGGTGAACGAGCAGGTCGACCCCTGGAAGATCCTGGAGAGCTCGAACAAGTACACCGGCGAGACCCAGTCGGTGGTGGCCGAGGCCCTCGGCCCCGACGGCAAGGGCGTCTTCGATTCCGCCTCGGACTACGTGGTGGTGCAGACCTTCGTGACCGGCGGCAAGACCGGACGTACCGACAACTCCACGCTCGGGCGCATCAAGTACAAGTTCACGTCGGCCTTCCAGTTCGACAACCCGCCGCTCTACGCCGCCGTGCAGCTACAAGCCGTGGTGCCCCAGGAGACCAAGCCCGGCCAGGCGCCGCCGCTGCCGGTGGTCGACAAGGACGCACCGGTCTACACCGTGGTGCTCGAGCGTGACCGAGGCGCCCTGCGCCTGCCCTCGATCAGCTTCACGATCTTCAGCGCCATCGTGTTCGCCATCTTGGCGAACATGCTCCACCGCCGGGACAAGCTCGCCGCCGAGCAGCGTTCCGCGGTCGTGGCGGCCGGAGCCTGATCGTGGGGCAGTACCTGCCGGTCTTCGCGATGTTGGTGCTCGGCGGTGCGTTTGCCGGCGTCAGCCTCGTGATGTCCAAGGCGGTCAGCCCCAAGCGTCCCTCCGCAGCCAAGTCGGCCCCCTACGAGTGCGGCATCGTGCCCCGCAACGAGCCCCCGGAGCGCTTCCCGGTGCGCTTCTACCTCGTGGCCATGATCTTCATCGTCTTCGACATCGAGATCATCTTCCTGTACCCCTACGCCACCATCTACCGCTCGCTCGGCACCTTCGGGCTGATCGAGGTGGTGGTGTTCTCCATCGCCGTGTTCGCGTCGCTGGTGTACCTGGTCGCCAACAGCGCGCTCGACTGGGGTCCCGCCCAGGTGCTGCGACGGGCCAACCCCGCCGTGAGCCCCAACCGCACCACGGCCTCCACCATCCGCCGGGTGGGTGCCGACGGGCGCGACTCCGGGCCCGACGGCCCGGCAGGGGTGGCGGCCTGATGCCCCTCGACTTCAGCAACGGCCTCGAGACGCTGGACCACAACTTCGTCACCGCCCGGGTGGAAGACGTGGTCAAGTGGGCCCGCACGCGCAGCATGTGGCCGGCCACCTTCGGCCTGGCCTGCTGCGCCATCGAGATGATGGGGGCGGGTGGGTCGCACTACGACCTGGCCCGCTTCGGCATGGAGGTCTTCCGGGCCTCCCCTCGCCAGGCAGACCTCATGATCGTCGCCGGGCGCGTGTCGCAGAAGATGGCTCCGGTGCTGCGCCAGATCTACGACCAGATGATGGAGCCCAAGTGGGTCATCTCCATGGGTGTGTGCGCCAGCTCCGGGGGCATGTTCAACAACTACGCCATCGTGCAGGGCGTCGACCAGGTGGTCCCCGTCGACGTGTACGCCCCCGGGTGCCCGCCCGGTCCCGAGACCCTGATCCACGCCATCGGCACGCTGCACGACAAGATCTCCGACGGGGAGATCTTCCGTCGGCGGGCCGAGACCGGCGGCGGCGCCAACATCGAGGTGTCCCAGCTCGACGGCCAGCGCGGGCCCCAACCCGTGCTGCTCACCCCAGGGTCGAAGTAGCCGTGGCCGCAGACGACCCCACCACCGACCTGTCGGTGGCGAACGGAGCCGACTCCGCGCCGGCGCTGGATCACGGCGTCCCCGTCTCCTCGAGCCGCGCCCAGCGGGTGCTGCACCCCACCCGCGACGAGCTCGTGGACCTGGTGTCCACGCTGCGCGACGAGGGCTGGCTGATGTGCCTGGACCTCACCGCGGTGGACTACCTCACCCACCCCCGCAGCGACCTCCCGGCCTCGGTGGCGCCCGAGCGCTACGAGGTGGTGGTCACGCTCATCTCCCACGTCGAGCGCGACCGGCTCCGCCTCCGGGTCCAGGTGCCCGAGCACGATCCGGTGGTGCCGAGCCTGTTCGAGCTCCACCCGGGCACCGAGGCCATGGAGCGCGAGGTCTTCGACCTGTTCGGGATCTCGTTCACCGGGCACCCCGACCTCACCCGCATCCTCCTGCCCGAGGACTGGCACGGACACCCCCTCCGCAAGGACCACGCCGTGGGGTCCATCCCCGTGCAGTTCAAGGACGCCCCCTCCCGTTGAGCGGAGGCCCTCCCCCCATGACGACCGCCGACCCCCTCCACCCCGACACCGCGCCCGATGCCGACGCCGGTCACCACGACCTGGCCCACCTCACCTCCGAGGGGGACCAGGAGATGGACCCGCGCCGCTTCACCGGCGGCGTGGAGGTGCTGCGCGAGGTCGGTTCGGTCCTGCGGATGTCCGAGGCCGAAGCCGGTGCCGATGCGCCGGCAGACGCCGAGACCACCATCATCAACATGGGCCCCCAGCACCCGAGCACCCACGGCGTGCTCCGGCTGATGCTCGAGCTCGACGGCGAGACCGTCCTGCGCACCAAGCCGGTCATCGGCTACCTGCACACGGGCATGGAGAAGACGGCCGAGAACCTCACCTACCTCCAGGGCGGCACCAACGTCACCCGGATGGACTACGCGTCGCCGATCTTCAACGAGCTCGTCTTCGCCCTCGCCGCCGAGAAGCTGCTCGACGTCGAGCTGCCGCCCCGGGCGGTGTGGATCCGGATGCTGCTGTGCGAGCTGAACCGGCTCACGTCGCACTTCTTGTTCCTCGCCACCAACGGCATGGACCTCGGCTCGTCGTCGATGATGATCTACGGCTGGCGCGAGCGCGAGGAGGGCCTCCGGATCCTCGAGTCGATCACCGGCCTGCGGATGAACCACAACTTCATCCGCGTCGGCGGCACCGCGGCCGATCTGCCCGACGGCTGGCAGGGCCGCCTCTCGGCCTACCTCGACACCCTCCCGGCCCGCCTGGAGGAGTACGAGGTCCTGATGACCAACCAGCCCATCTGGCGAGACCGCCTCCAGGGCGTGGGCACCATCTCCACCGAGGAGGCCCTGGCACTGGGTGCGACCGGCCCGATCCTGCGCTCCACCGGCTACGCGTGGGACCTCCGCCGGGAGATGCCCTACCTCGCCTACGAGGAGGTCGACTTCGACGTCATCGTCGGCACCTACGGCGACTGCTTCGACCGGTACGCCATCCGCCTCAACGAGGTGCGCGAGTCGATCAAGATCCTGCGCCAGTGCATCGAGCGCATGCCCGCGGGCGACTACCGCCTCCAGGACAAGAAGATCACCCCGCCCCCGCGCGCTCGCATCGACGAGTCGATGGAGGCGCTGATCCACCACTTCAAGATCTTCACCGAGGGCTTCAAGGTGCCCGAGGGCGAGGTGTACGTGGCGGTCGAATCGCCCCGTGGCGAGCTGGGCTGCTACCTCGTGTCCGACGGCGGTCCCAAGCCCTACCGCATGCACATCCGAGGCCCGAGCTTCGTGAACCTCCAGGTCCTCCCACACCTCATGCACGGCGGGCTGATCGCCGATGCCGTGGCCATCATCTCCTCGGTCGATCCGATCATGGGGGAGGTGGACCGCTGATGTCTCGCTTCTCCGAGGCCAACCTGGCCACCGCGCTCGAGATCATCGCCCGCTACCCGCGCCCCAAGTCGGCCACCATCCCGCTGCTGCACCTGGCTCAGGAGCAGGACGGCTGGGTGACCGACGACGCCATGGAGCACATCGCCGAGCTCACCGGCACCACGCCGGTGCAGGTGCTGGGCACCTGCTCGTTCTACGAGATGTTCAAGCGTGAGCCCGTGGGGCGCTACCTGGTGAACATCTGCACCAACATCTCGTGCCAGATCATGGGCGGCGAGGAGCTCCTCCACCACGCCGAGGAGTCCCTCGGCATCAAGGCGGGCAGCACCACCCCCGACGGCCTCTTCACGATCGAGGACGTGGAGTGCATCGCCGCCTGCACCGAGGCTCCGTGCCTGCAGGTCAACTACCGCTACTTCCACAAGATCTCCAACGAGCAGTTCGACGAGGTGATCGACGACCTACGCGCCGGTCGTCGCGCCGACGAGATCCCACCCCACGGCACCCTGGCCCGGATCCGCCAGCACATCCCCGCCGACCGCGCGGCCGGTGTCGCCGATCCCGCCGGTGTCCCCGAGCCGATCTGGCTCGCCGTGCCCGCCGACGACGTGGAAGGCGAGGAGGCCTGATGGCCGTCACCGACGCCCCCAAGATCATCACCAGCCGGTTCGACCTCGACGACGGCCACACCTTGGCGCGCTACGAGGCCACCGGTGGCTACCAGGGGCTCGAGGCCGCCCTCGCCCGCCCGCCCGCCGCCGTGGTCGAGGAGGTCAAGTCGGCCTCCCTGCTCGGCCGGGGCGGCGCCGGGTTCCCCGCCGGCGTCAAGTGGGGGTTCTGCCCGCCCGGCGTGTTCCCCCGCTACCTCGTGGTCAACGGCGACGAGTCCGAGCCCGGCACCTACAAGGACCGCCTCCTCATGGAGCGCGACCCGCACCAGCTCATCGAGGGCGTGCTCATCGCCTGCTACGCCGTGGGCTGCTCCCAGGCGTTCCTGTACGTGCGCGGCGAGATGGCCCTGGCCCAGGAGCGCATCGCCCAAGCCCTCAACGACGCCTACGCCGCGGGCCACATCGGCAAGAACATCCACGGCTCGGACTTCTCGGTCGACGTGGTGCTCCACTGGGGCGCCGGGGCCTACATCGTGGGCGAGGAGACGGCGCTCATCGAGAGCCTCGAGGGCAACCGGGGCATGCCCCGCCTCAAGCCTCCGTTCTTCCCGGCGGCCAAGGGCCTGTACCTCCAGCCCACGATCGTCAACAACGTCGAGACGCTCTCCAACCTCCCGTGGATCCTCACCAACGGTGCCGCCGCGTTCGCGGCCCTGGGCGCCGAGAACTCCAAGGGCACCCGCATCTTCGCCGTGTCGGGCCACGTGAAGCGCCCCGGCGTGTACGAGGTCGAGTTCGGCGTGACCACCTTCCGGGACCTGCTCTACGCGCCCGTCTACGGCGGCGGCATCCGCCACGACCACGAGCTGAAGGCGTTCATCCCCGGCGGCGCCTCGGCGCCGTGGCTCTACCCCGAGCACCTCGACGTCCCGCTCGAGGCGGCCACCGTCGGCAAGCTCGGCACCATGCTGGGATCGGGTGCCGTGGTGGTGTTCGACGAGACCACCGACATGGTCAAGGCCTGCCTGCGCCTGGTGCGCTTCTTCGCCCGCGAGTCCTGCGGCAAGTGCACGCCGTGCCGTGAGGGCACGAGCTGG
>CAZIVZ010000179.1:0-6955 GCA_964542495.1 uncultured Aquihabitans sp. | reverse complement strand
CCTACGCCGCCCGCCGGCTCTGACCAGCCCCGGGCCCCCGTTGTCGAGCGTTGGCGCAGAATCTGCGCAGATTCTGCGCCAACGTCGCCAGCTGGCCGTATTGGGGTGGTTCGTGCGGGTGCAGCGGGACCTTCCGTGGCGGAACACGCGCGATCCGTGGCGGGTGCTGGTGGCAGAAGCGATGCTCCAGCAGACGCAGGTCGCCCGGGTGGTGCCCCGCTACGAGGCCTTCCTGCGCCGCTGGCCCACCCCGGCAGCCTGCGCAGCCGCCCCGGTCGGCGAGATCGTCACGGCCTGGGTCGGCCTCGGCTACAACCGTCGAGCCGTCAACCTGCACCGGTGCGCGGTCGCCGTCTGCACCGACCACCACGGCACGCTCCCCGCCGACCTGCCCGGCCTGCTCGCCCTCCCTGGGATCGGGCCCTACACCGCACGCGCCATCCTCGTCTTCGCCCACGAGGCCGACGGGGTCGGCGTGCTCGACACCAACGCCGCTCGGGTCCTGGCCCGCTGGACCGGGAGGCCCCTCACCCGGGCCGGGGCGCAACAGGCGGCCGACGACGCCGTGCCGCCCGGCAGCAGCTGGGCGTGGAACCAGGCGATGCTCGACCTGGGGGCCACGGTCTGCCGGGCCCGGAACCCCGACTGCGGTGCCTGCCCCGTGGCCGACGGGTGCGGGTGGCGGCTCGCCGGGAACCCCGATCCCGACCCGGCCCTCGGGTCTGCGGGCGTCTCGGGTGGGCAGTCGCGCTTCGAGGGCTCGGACCGCCAGGGCCGGGGCCGTCTGGTCGACGCCTTGCGCCGTGGGCCGCTGCCCGCTGCCGACGTCGCCCGCGTGGCCGGTTGGCCCGACGATCCCGTCCGGGCCGAGCGCGTGGCGGCGTCGCTCGTGGCCGACGGCCTGGCCGTCGTGCGCGCCGACGGCTCGCTCGCCCTCCCGGCGTGAGCCCGGCGCCCTGAACTTCACGCGCGAAACCGGCAGGAACGCGGCTCCCACACACCACATTCGCTCGGGGTGGGGGTGGGCTGGGGTCAGGTGGGGGTGAGGAAGTCGATGACGAGGGTGTTGACGACGTCGGGGCGCTCGAGGTGGAGGAAGTGGCCGGTGCCGGGCACCCGCTCGATCCGGGAGCCCTCCACGGGGATCTCGGCGAGGATCTCGTCGGTGACGAGCTCGGACCCCATGCAGCCGTCGTCGACCCCGTGCAGGTACAACGTGGGCACCGGCATCGGTGTGCCGCCGACGGCCTCGACCGCGTCGTACCGCGGCGACCGGGTCCCGCTGCCCACCGTGGCCCGGTAGTACCCGATGGCGGCGGCGAGGTGGGCCGGGTCCCGCAGGGCGTCCTTGGCGAAGCCCGCCCACGCGGCACCGTCGAACCCGGGGGACCAGTCGTCCCAGAGCCGGTCGATGAAGGCGAGGTCGTCCTGGGCCACCGCCATCTCGGCGAACGGCGTCTGGAAGAACCAGATGTACCAGGACCGCTGGAGCTGGGCGTAGCTGAAGAAGCCCCGGCCGACGGCGCCCGCCGGCGGCACGGCGAGGGTGACCAGACGGGACCAGCGGTCCGCGCCGCCGGCCACGGCGAGGTACGACGCGATGGCCCCCCAGTCGTGGCCGATCAGCACCGCCCGGTCGTCGCCGCCGAGCGCGTGGTGGAGGGCGTTGAGGTCCGACGCGATGGCCCCCGGCTGGTACAGCCCGTCGGCCGGGATCGCGGTGGGCGAGTAGCCCCGGAGCCAGGGCGCCACGGCCCGGAAGCCGGCGGCGGCCAGGTCGGGCAGCAGCAGGTCCCACGTGTGGGCGCTGTCGGGGAAGCCGTGCGCGCACAGCGCCAGGGGGCCGTGGTCGCCCGCCGCCAGATAGCCGAACTCCAAGCCGTCGGCGGTGATGGTCTCCTCGGTGATCGTCATGGCCGAACCGTATGCGTCCCGCCTGGTGGGGGTATCGACGAGCATGTGGGATCGGTCACAGCCATGTCCTGAGCGTGAATGCTTGGCTACGGTTCGCGGTCTGCACGGGAAAGCCAAGGGGGTCCCCAGGAGCCATGACATGGTGAACATCACGTTCTGGGGGGTGCGCGGGTCCACGCCGTGCCCCTGCGAGGCCAACGCCCGCTACGGCGGCAACACCTCGTGTGTGAGCCTCGAGGCCCCCGGCCTCGACCCCATCGTGTTCGACCTGGGAACCGGCCTTCGCTTCTACGGCGACGTGATCGATCCCACCGAGCCCTTCCGGGGCCTGGCGCTGGTGACGCACCTGCACTGGGACCACATCCAGGGCCTGCCGTTCTTCGTGCCCCTGCACCGTCCGGGCGCCTCCATGGAGATCTGCGGGTGCTGCGACGAGGGCCCGCTGCACCAGGCCTTCGAGAACTTCATGAAGCCGCCGTACTTCCCGGTGACCCCAGCCGACCTCGCCGGCGAGCTGGTGTTCACCGATGTCGCCGAGGGCGAGATGAGCTGGGGGCGGGCCCGCATCCTCGTGCGCGAGGTGCCCCACACCGGCACCACCTGCGGGTACCGCGTGGAGGTCGACGGTGTGGTCGTGGCCTACGTCAGCGACCACCAGGAGCCGGTCGACGGGGGCCCGATCTCGCCCGCGGTGCTCGAGCTGTGCGACGGCGCCGACCTCGTCATCCACGACGCCCAGTACGAGCCGGCCGAGTTCGCCCTCAAGTCCGACTGGGGCCACTGCACGGTGGAGTTCGCCGTGCGGGTGGCCGCCGAAGCAGGGGCCAAGCGCCTCGCGCTGTTCCACCACGACCCCACCCACGGCGACGACGTGGTCGACCGCCTCCGGCGCGAGGCCGAGGGCTTCGCGGCGGGCACGTCGGTCACCGAGGTGATCGCCGCGGCCGAGGGGCTCACGGTGTGCCTTTCCCCGGCGACAGCGACAGCGCCCGCGTCCGCACCCGCAGCCGCACCGGCACCGGCTCTGGAGCCGGCGGTGTCCGGCGCGGCCGCCGTCGGCGCGTAGCCTGACGCCCCGTCAGACCAGCCGAGGAGCAGACCATGACCGAGCCCGCGTTCGACAGCGCCCGATTCCGGCAGGTGCTGGGGCACTTCCCCACGGGCGTGTGCGTGGTGGCGAGCGTCCACGAGGGGACGCCGGTCGGCATGGCCATCGGCTCGTTCTTCTCCATCTCGCTGGACCCGCCGCTCGTGGGGTTCTGCGCCGCCCAGACCTCGTCCACGTGGCCCAAGATCCACGCGTCCGGCCGCTTCTGCGTCAGCATCCTGGGCGATCACCAGGAGGACGTGTCACGGGTGTTCGCCTCCAAGGAGGCCGACAAGTTCTCGGGGCTGGGCTGGGACCGCTCGCCGCTGGGCTCGCCCCGCCTCACCGACTCGCTCGGTTGGATCGACTGCGAGCTCGACGCCGTGCACGTGGCCGGCGACCACGACATCGCCGTCGGCGCCGTCCACGACCTCGCCGTGACCGACAAGGCCGGCCCGCTGGTGTTCTTCCGCGGCGGCTACGCCCACCTGGACTGAGCGTCCGGAGCGATCGACGCCAGCACGAAGGCCAGGACGAAGGCCTCGTCGCGCCAGGCGTCGTAGCGGCCGCTCGGGCCGCCGTGGCCGGAGCCGAGCTCCACCTTCAACAGCACGGGCCGCTCGTCGAGCGAGGCGGCATCGGCGCCGGCGGCCCGGTCGCGCAGGCGGGCCACCCACTTGGTGGGCTCGTGGTAGCCCACCCGCGGGTCGTGGAGCCCGGCGGTGGCGAGCACCGCGGGGTAGCGGCCCGACCCCACGTTCTCGTAGGGGCTGTAGCCGGCCAGCCAGCCGTAGGCCTCCTCGTCGTGGAGCGGGTCGCCCCACTCCTCCCACTCCACCACCGTGAGCGGCAGGGTGGGGTCGAGCATGGTGGTGAGCGGGTCGACGAAGCCCACCTCGGCCACGATGGCCCGGAACAGCGCCGGCGCCAGGTTGGCCACCGCCCCCATGAGCAGGCCACCGGCGCTGCCGCCGCGCGCCGCCAGGCGATCGGGCGACGTCCGCCCGGTGTCGATCAGGTGCCGGGCACAGGCGACGAAGTCGGTGAACGAGTGGACCTTGGCCCCGAACTTGCCGTCCTCGTACCAGTGCCGGCCGAGCTCGCCGCCGCCGCGCACGTGCGCGATGGCGAAGGTGACGCCGCGGTCGAGAAGGGAGAGCCGGGCGATCGAGAACCACGGGTCCATGCTCGCCTCGTAGGCGCCGTAGCCGTAGAGGACGAGCGGTGCCGGGCCGTCGGTGCGCCGGCGGTCCGGGCGCCACACCAGCGAGATCGGCACGCGGGTGCCGTCGGGCGCGGTGGCCCACTCCCGGGCCGACGCGTACTGCGCCCGGTCGAACCCGTCGAGCACCGGCAGCTGCTTGCGGACGGTGCGCGCGCCGGTGGCGAGGTCCTCGTCGATCACCGAGGGCGGGGTGGTGAGCGACTGGTAGCTCAGCCGGTACGTGCCGGTGTCGAAGCTCGGGTTGGCGCCGGGGCCGATGGTGGCCACCTCCTCGTCTGACGCGAAGGGCCGGATGGCGCCCGAGGTGGGGTCGAGGAGCCACAGCGCGGTGGCGCCGTCGGACCGGCCGTGCACCACGACGTGGCCGGCGAAGGCCTCCACGCCGGTGATGCGCCGGCCGCGCTCGTGGGGGAGCAGCGACTGCCACTCGGCGCGGGGCGCGGTGCGGGTGCCGGTGAGCGGGGCCCGCCAGAGGGCGAAGTCCTCGGCGCCGTCGTGGTTCGACACCACCAGCAGGCCGGTGGGGTGGTGGGCCACGGAGTACTCCACGCCCTGCTCGCGCCCGGCCACCAGCGCGGGCGCGCCCTCGGGGGCGTGGGCATCGAGCAGCCAGGTCTCGCTGGTGATGGCGCTGCCGGAACTGATCACCGCCACCGCCTGGGACCGCGCCGGCGCCACGTGGAGGTGGAACCGCTCGTCGTCCTCGCGGAACACCTCGACGTCGGCGCCGGGATCGGTGCCCACCACGTGGCGAAGCACGCGGTGCGGCCGCGACGCCTCGTCCTGCACCGTGTACCAGCAGGTGGCCGAGTCGGCGGCCCAGGCGAACCCGTACGCCACCTCGGGCACGGTCTCGGGTGACTCCTCGCCGGTGCGCAGGTCCCGGAACCGGAGGGAGTGGCGCTCGTTGCCGGCGCGATCGACGGCGTAGGCCAGCCAGTTCCCGTCGGGGCTCACCTCCAGCACCCCGACGCCCACGTAGCCGTCGTCCTCGGCGAGGTCGTTGACGTCGAGCACCACCTGCTCCACGTCGTCGCCGGCCACCGGGGCGAGGTGCGTGCCGTCGTCGGCCGTACGGCAGTAGATGGGGTAGGAGCGGCCCTCCTCGGTGCGGGTGAGGTACCACCACTCGCCGTCGCGCACCGGCACCGACAGGTCGGTCTCCCGGGTGCGGCGGCGGATCTCCTCGAACACCTCCTCACGGAGCGCGCCGAGCGGCGCCGTCACGTGCTCGGTCCACGCGTTCTCGGCCTCGAGGTGGGGGAGGGTGGCGGGATCGTCGGGATCGCGCAGCCATGCGTAGGGGTCCACGACGGTACGGCCGTGGTGGGTGCGTTCCTCGGGCCGGGCCTCGGGACGGGGCGGTCCGGCGGGGTCGGCTGGGGCGGGCGGGGCGTCTGCGCGGTCGGGCTGCTCGGGCACCCGGCGAGGCTACGGGAGCACCGGCGGGGTCACGACCTACGCTCGCCGGTCATGCCCGTCTACGCCCTCGGCCACCAGGTGCCCACCATCCACGCCGACGCCTACGTCTCGCCCGAGGCCGTGGTCATCGGGTCGGTCACGATCGGATCCGAGGCGAGCATCTGGCCGGGGGCCGTGCTGCGCGGCGACGACGGCGAGATCCGCATCGGCGCCCGCACGTCGATCCAGGACGGCGCCATCCTCCACACCACCCACTTCCAGCCCACGACCGTCGGTGAGGAGTGCGTCATCGGCCACCTCGCCCACCTGGAGGGCTGCATCATCCACGACGGCGCCCTGGTCGGCTCGGGCTCGGTGGTGCTGCACAACGCGGTGGTGGAGAGCGGTGCCCTGGTGGGGGCCGGTGCGGTGGTGTCGGGCGGCACGGTGGTGCCGGCGCGGGCCATGGCCCTCGGCATCCCGGCCAAGATCCGGCTCGACGCCGTCACGCCGGACATGATCCAGCTCGGCATGCGCTCCTACGTGCACCGCAGCCACCGCTACCGCGCCGAGCTCCGCCGCCTCGACTGACGCTGAGCCCGCTGCCAGGTTCTGCTTGCAGGAGGTGACCCGAAGGGTCACCGGGTGCAAGCAGAACTGCCGCCATCGGAACGTCCAGCTGTTCTCCTTGCAGGAGGTGACCCGAAGGGTCACCGGGTGCAAGGAGAACCCGTCGGCGCCGGAACGCGTCGGAGCCGGAACCCGGCCTGATCCGGCGGGCCCGCCGGATCAGTAGATCTCGACGAGGATCGGGTTGGGCACCGGCACCGGGGTCGCGGCGACCGGAGCCTGCTCGTCGCGTTCGGCCCGGGCCGGAGCCGGATCCCGCTGGGCCTCGTAGAGCACCACGTTGGGGTTGCGGGAGCGGTCCTGGGCCCAGCGGGCCACCACGGGGTCGGCGGTGAGCAGCACCACCTGGACGTGGCCGGCCAGGCGCACGATGAGGTCGAGCACGTCCATGCGATCCGCCACGGGCAGGCGCGTGAAGGGGTCGTCGAGGAGGACCGGGAGGGTGTCGTCCTCGCCGTCGAGCACCGTCATGCGGTTGAGGCGGGCGATCAGGCGCTGCTGGATCGACGCCGCGCCCGACACCAGCTCCTCGCGGCGGGCCTCGAGCTGCTCGACGTGGGTGCGGGCCAGCTCGAAGCGGTGCTCGGCCCCCACGACGTCGAGCCGGCCGGCGGCGTTGAGCATCTCGTTGAGGTCGCGGCGGCGGGCGTCGAGCAGGTCGGGGTCGGCCGGGGGAGCGGTGGGGTGGGGCGTGTCGG
>CAZIVZ010000178.1:0-7033 GCA_964542495.1 uncultured Aquihabitans sp. | reverse complement strand
GAAGCCGTACGGCCAGCGATTGCACCTCACCGGTCGTGACGCCCGTCACCGTAGCACCGGCGCACCCCCGCGCTCCAGCCGGCGGCGGTCCGCTGCCGATGCCGGTGGCGCGCTCGGCTAGCGGCTCACGACCGGAAGACGGTGATGACGTCGCCGGTGTTCACCAGCGACGGGAAGTACTCGGCGATCGACATCGGGATTCGCACGCAGCCGTGGCTGGCCGGGTGGCCGGGCACCGAGTTGGCGCCGTGCACGGCGATCCCACCGTTGAAGTACACCGGGTTGTACAGCTTGCCGAGCGGGGCCTCCCGCCAACCCGCCACCCGACGCCCGAACTTGTAGGTGCCCTCGGGTGTCACGGCGTTGCCGCAGTTGCGACCCTCGTCGGTGTCCTCGCAGTAGGGGATCTGGCTCCCGGTGGAGACGTGGGTGATCAGCACCGGAGCGCCGTCGCGGAACACCTGCAGCACCTGACGGGTGAGATCGACCTCGCTGTGGGTGGGACCGAGCTCGGGCTTGAGCATGGGCTGCGGGGCGCGAGCCAGGATCAGCGCCTCGAGCTCGGGCGACACCACGCCGTCCTGGGGCAGGCCGTGGAGGGCCTGGTACGCCCAGACCGCCATGCGCACCTTGGCGCCGAACCTCCCGTCGAGCTCGCCCGGGTCGTAGTGCTGGTCCTTCAGGGCCTGTTGGACGGCAAGGGTGCGCTTGCCCTTGCTCCCGCCCTGGAGAGGGCCCGGCGGCTCGGTCTGCTCGGTGACCGGGATGGTGGTGGTGGTGGTCGACGTCGTGGTGGATGTGGATGTGGAGGTCGACGTTGACGTTGACGTGGAGGTCGAGGTGGAGGTCGACGTCGAGGTCGAGGTGGCGACCCCGGGGGCACCAGCGCGATCGACCGAACCGCTCGCGCACCCGCTGGCCACGAGGGACGCGAGGAGGAGCGAAGCGGCCAAGCCGCGGCGAGGGAGGCGACGAACGATCACGGACTGTCCAGTCTCACACACGGTGGGTCACCTCCCGTGGTCAGGGTCCAGAACCCGCGACGTCCGGCGACGAAGGGGGCGGTGACCGCCTCCGGCCCGGGTCCTTCACTACGGTTGGCCCAGGTGACCGAGGCCAGCGATCCCCCCTCTCCTGACGACCATGGCGCCTCTCGGCCCGGGTCTGGGCCGGCCGAGGTGTCGGTCGCGGTCGTCGTGGCGGCCCGCAAGGGGGACCCGGCCGCCTTCGCCCAGGTGGTCGAGCACTGGGACCAGCACCTGCGCGCCTTCGTCCACCACACCCTGGGTGGCGACGGCCCCACCGATCGCGTCCTCGCCGCCACCTACCTCCGGGCCTACCGCGCGCTCCCCCGCTACTCCGGCGAGCTCAAGCCGGGCCTGTGGCTCCACCGGATCGCCTACCTCGCCACAATCGACGACCTCCGTCGAGGCAGCCGCGATCCGCTCCGCCGTCGACCCGGCTCGCGCAGCGACGAGACCGCCACGGCCGACCCGACCCCCGCCGCCGGGCAGGACCCGGCCACCGTCCTGGCCCGCCTGGCGCCGGACCAGCGGGCCCTCGCCGTCATGGTCGACCTGGAGCGGTACCGGCTCACCACGGTCGCGGTGGCGTTCGACACGCCACCGCCGGTGGCCGCAGCCCGTCTCGGTGCCGCCCGCCGAGCGTTGGTCGGCCTGGGGACCCACGATCCAGGGACGCCCGAAGCGCTCGTCCCGGCTCGGCCGCTGCCGGTGGTGCCCGATGCCCCTGCATCCCTCCGCGACGGGACCGGCACCGCGGGAGCACCCGTCGCCACCGCGGCCGAACCGGTGTGGGTCCCCACCGCCGGTCCACCCGCCGCCGAGGAGTCCGTGCGGCTCCTGCCCCTCCCGGCCGCCCTCGACGCCACCGACGCCACCGACGGTGCAGAGGCCGGCGATGCAGCCGGCGCAGCCGATGCGAGCGACGAGTCGTACGGCCACGAGCTCGACGGCGATGCCACGGCCGATCCCGTGGTCGTCGACCCGCCACCGGCCGCCGACCCGTCCGACGACCTGGCCGATCAGGTGCACCGGCTCCTGGTGGCCCTGCCCGTGCCGCCCCCGGGCGCCGAGTTCTGGGCGGACCTCGGGCGGCGACTCCTCGCCGAGCGCGATCAGCCGGCGGCCCCCACCCCGGACCCGGTGGCCCGCCTCGCCCGCCACCCCGCCGAGCCGGGGTTCCGTCCCGACCACGCGGTGAGCGACACCGTCTCGGTCATGGCCGACCGAGCGGAGCGGGCGCGGCCCCGCCGCAGCTGGCGCCGCCCCGCCATCGCGCTCCTCGCCCTGGTGGTGCTCGCCGGGGTGATCGCCGCCGCCGTGCGCTTCGGCACCAGCGACCCGCCACCAGACGGGTCGGTGCCGGCCGCGCAGCTGGCCGACACCCTGGCCAACGCCCTCGGCGGCGACGACGTGGTCTCGGTGGTGGCCGAGGTCGAGTCACCCGGGGCCGCCGGTTCCGGGACCGATGCGGGCTCGTACGCGATCACCCTCGACGCGTCCGGGTCGTGGGCGGTCAGTCGGACCGACCGGATCGCCCTGACCGCATACGACGCCGCCTCCGGGATCGTCCGCACCATCACCGCTCGCCCGAGCGACGCCGGCGGCGCGCCGACCGTCGGGGCCGCCATCGCCGCCGGCCTCGCCCCCGGCGGGCCCGATCCGGCCCCGTCGGCCCCCGACGTGATCGCCGACCTCCAGCAGGCCGGGGTCCTCCTGCGCGCCGATCCGGATCAGCGGGTGCCGAGCACCTCGAACGGCAGCACCAGCACCTGGACCCTCACGCGCGACGTGGGGGCCACCGCCTCCACCCCGGCCGCCCGCTGGCAGCTGGAGGTGCGCCGGGACGACGGACTGCCGGTGCGCATCGAGGTCCGCCGAGGTGACGAGCTGGTCCGCCGGACGCGCTTCACCCGCTGGACCCCCGGGGCCGACGCACCGGCCGGCACCTTCGACCCGCCGATCCCTGCGGGCGTCACGCCGTCGCTCACCACCGCCGGGTTCGCCACCACCGACCTCCCCGGGGTGGCCATCCTGGGTCGGGGCGAGGCGATCACGCCGGCGTGGCTCCCGGAGGGCTTCGAGCTCACCACCGTCGCCGTCCGGGCCGCGGCGCCCGACGCCGGCACCGCCACCACCAACGGCGGCGCAAACCCGGCCGACGAGGCGGTGGCCTCGCTCGGCTTCCAGCGCGGACCCGAGCGGATCACGATCACCACCCGCGCCTCGGGCGGGCGATCGGATGCTTGGCGGGATCCCTTCGCGACCGACGGTGACCCGGAGCCCGCGTCGGAGGAGACGCGAACCCTGGGCGACGGGCGCTTCAACGGGCTGGAGGTGGTGGTGTCCACCGACGGCCTGGGCCGGGCCCGGCTCTGGGGGGTGAGCACCGAGACCGTGCTCACCGTGTCGGGTGACCTTACCGAAGCCGAGGCGATCCGCGTGGCGTCGTCGCTGCGCGGCTGACCTCCGACCTCGCCGTCCAGCGCAGGACGGTTATGCCTCGGGCGGGGCGAGCCAGTCGTCGAGGGAGGCCTCGTCCCACGTGTCGGGGCCGTAGACGGTGCCCGGCAGCGGGGTCATGAGGTGGGTGTCTCCGCCGGTCACCCAGCTGGCGCTCTCGCGCTCCCACGCCACGAGGCGCTCGTCGGCGTCGCCCTGGTCCCCCAGACCCCGGGCGGCGTCACGGCCTGCTCGCAGGCGGGTCTGGTCGGCGATCGAGGTGGCCCACACCACCACCACCTCGTGCTGGTTGCCGAGCACCTCATAGAGGCCGGTGGCGCGGTGGCCGTACTCGCCCCACAGCGGCACCTGCTGCTCCACCACCGCAGCGAGGTAGTCGAGCGGGCTGCCGGGCCGCACGGTGAGGAGCTGGTGCACGAACAGGGTGCCGCGGATGGCCCGGGCGGCGATCTCGGGGGTGCTCGGGCTGCCGGGCGCTCCACCGCAGAGCCGATCGAACCCGCCGGTGCGCCACTGGGCGGCCTCGTCCCACCAGTCGCCGTAGAAGGCGTTGCGGCGCTTGAGGTTGAGGCGGTCGACGTTGGCCGCCCAGCCCTGCCAGCCCGCCTCGCCCACATCCCAGATGTTGATCACCTGCGGCCAGCGACCACCTCCCATGGCGCACACGAAGAAGGTGCCCTGGAGCGTGAGCATGTCCGGCATCACGTTGGTGGGCTCCCGGCGGGAGTGGTCCATGTAGTCGTACTGGCCCTGCCCGACGATGTCGATCATCTCGTGCAGGTACAGGTTCCGGGGGGCCATGTCCGCAACCTACGTCGGGCGCGGGGAGACTGGTCCCATGTCTGCCCCGCTCCCGCCGTTCCGCTTCGGGATCCAGTGCTCCTCGCCGCCCGACATCACCGCGGCGTCGTGGCGCGCCCTCGCCCGCAAGGTGGAGGACCTCGGCTACCACCGACTCACCGTGTCGGACCACCTCGACGACCAGCTCGCCCCGGTGGCCGCGCTCACCTCGGCCGCCGACGCCACCACCACGCTGCGGGTGGGGGCCCTGGTGTTCTGCAACGACTACCGCCACCCCGCCGTGCTGGCCAAGGAGGCGGCCACGCTCGACATCCTCTCCGAGGGTCGCTTCGAGCTCGGCATGGGTGCGGGGTGGATGACCACCGACTACCACCGGGCCGGGATCGCCATGGACCCGCCCTCGGTGCGCATCGCCCGGCTCGAGGAGGCGGTGCACGTGGTGGAGGGCCTGCTGTCCGACGGCCCGTGCCACTTCTCGGGGCAGTTCTACGAGATCGACGGGCTCGAAGGCTCACCCAAGCCGGTGCAGCGGCCGCTGCCCATCCTCGTCGGCGGCGGCGGCCGCAAGGTGCTGGAGCTGGCCGGTCGCCACGCCCACATCGTGGGCCTCAACCCCAAGCTCCCCAACGGCGTGATCGACGCCGCCGCCGGTCCCGACGCCACCGTGGCCGCCACCGAGCGCAAGATCGGCTGGATCCGCGACGCCGCCGGGGACCGGTTCACCCAGATCGAGCTGCACACCCGCATCCACCTCGCGCTGGTGACCGACGACCGGGCCGGCATGGCCGATGCTCTGGCCCCGGCGTTCGGCCTCTCGCCCGCCGACGCGCTGGCGTCGCCCCACGCCCTGTGCGGCAGCGTCGATGAGATCGTCGACGACCTGCTCGAGATGCGCGAGCACCTCGGCATCGCGTCGATCGGCCTCAGCCTCGACGCCCTCGACGCCTTCGCCCCCATCGTCGCCCGCCTCGCCGACGCCTGACGTCTCGCTCCCTCGCGGCCCTCGCCCCGGTCGCGCTCCGATCATCTGAGCCCTTCCTCGAGGGGTCGGGCGAGGCGTGATCGATGGGCTCTCGCGCAGCAGGGCCCATCGGCGTCAGAGGGCCTCGGGTGCGCCGCACCAGGTCGTCAACGCTTCGCTCAGGCCGGCGTCGGTGCCGTCTCCGACCCAGGCGACGTGTCCATCTGGCCTGATCAGCACGGCCGAGGGAGCATCCACCGAGCCGAGCACGGGGAGCTCCCAGGTACCCGCGTGCGACGCGTGGACCAATCGAACTCGGCGGGCCCACGGTGCGATGTCGAGATCACCGGCCACGCCGAGGTCGATCACCAACGCCCGGGCGCTGCGCAACAGCTTGAAGACGCGCACCACGCCGTCGGCGGTCGCGAGGTCCAGGTCCGGCATGCGCCAGCCGACCAACGGGTGGCCGGCCCCCAGGTCGTAGCGGACGTCGAGGCCGGAGATCATCCCGGCGACGTGCCGACGCGGTTCGTCCATCGCCAGCAACGCGGCCACGAGGTCGCGCAGCGCGGCCGTCCGCTCGTCGGTGGCGCCCAGCGCACGTTGCGCCATCGTGTTCTGCAGCACGCGGGCGGCCACGGGGTGTCGTTCCGCTCGGTAGGTGTCGAGCAGGCTCGCGGGTGAGATCCCCTCGACCACCTGGGCCAGCTTCCATCCGAGGTTCACCGAATCCTGGACGCCCAGGTTCAGGCCCTGCCCACCCAGTGGCGGGTGGACGTGTGCCGCGTCGCCGGCGACCAGCACGCGCCCGACGCGGTAGGCCACCGCCTGACGGGTCACGTCGGTGAAGCGGGAGATGAACCGTGGGCTGTGCACCCCGTGATCGCTTCCGTCGACGCGCACGAGCGCGGCGCGGAGGTCGTCCAGGGTGGGCTCCTCGGTGTGGTTCAGGTCGGGTTCGATCAGGGTGACGCCCACCCGGCCGCCTTCCGCCGGCCCGATGCCGCCGCCGCCACGCAAGCCGAACTCCGGTGGTTCTGCCATCTCGACCTCGGCGTGGATCCAGCACGTGGTGGGATCGAATCCCGCGAACTCGATGCCGGCGGCCTTGCGCACCACGCTGCGGCCTCCGTCGCAGCCGACCAGGTAGCGCGCCCGCAGCCGGGTTCCGTCGGACAGGGTCACGTCGACCCCGTCGTCGTCCTGCACGAAGCCGGTGACCTCGATCCCGCGCTGGATCGGTACACCGAGCTCGTCGATCCAGCCGGACATGATGCGCTCGAAGTGGCTCTGCAACAGCGCCAACCCGTGGTTGTGGCGGGTGGGGAAGTCGCTGATGTCCACGGGCACCCCGGCGAAGGCCTGCACCTGCATCGCCGTGCCCTCGGCGAGGAAGCGATCGGCGACACCTCGCTGATCGAGCACCTCGATGGTGCGGGCGTGCAGTCCTCTCGAGCGCGCGCTCTCGAGCTCGAAGCTGGGACGTCGCTCCACGATGAGAACGTCGGTGCCCGCCATCGTCAGCTCCGCGCCGAGCATCATCCCCGTCGGGCCACCACCGGCGATCACCACCGCATGCTGGGTCATCGCCGGTCCCCCGAGCCTGCCGACAGGACCAAGGTCAGGTCTCGGTCACGACGCGGACGCACTGGTCGGCGAGCTCGACCACGTCGCCCGGGCGGACCTGGCGGCCACGCCGTGTCTCGACCTCGCCGTTGACCCGCACGAGGCCGTCGGCCAGCACCACCTTGGCGTCGCCGCCGACCTCGATGAGGCTGGCCAGCTT
>CAZIVZ010000177.1:0-7068 GCA_964542495.1 uncultured Aquihabitans sp. | reverse complement strand
CTGGCCGCCGCCCACCGCCAGGGCGTGGTGCACCGCGACATCAAGCCCGCCAACGTGCTCTTCGACGCCGACGGCAACGCCCTGCTGGCCGACTTCGGCGCCGCCATCCACCGCGACGCGACGCCCGGGCTCACCGCGTCGGAGGTGGTGGTGGGCACGCCGGGGTTCATGTCACCCGAGCAGGCGCGCGGCGAGCCGGCCACGGCCGCGTCCGATGTGTTCGCCCTCGGGGCCACGCTCGCCTACGCCGCCACCGGCGAAGGCCCGTTCGGGGTCGCCGAACCGCGCGTGCTCATGCTGCGGGCGGCCGTCGGCCGCACCGAGAAGCTGCCCCGCACCCTGCCCGTCGAGGAGCGCCGCCGGCTGTCGGCCATGCTCGACGTCGACCCCCGGCGACGGCCCACCGCGGCCGAGGCGCGGGGCGGTCCCGCCGGAACCCGGCCCCGGCCCGTGGTGCGGTCACGGGTGGTGCCCCGCGGCCGAGGGCGCCGGGTGGCCGCCGGAGCGGTGGTGGCGGTGCTGGGCGTGGGCGCGGTGGTGGCGGTGGCCACCGGGCGCGACGGGAACGGCGGCGCCCTCGCGTCGCCGCGCTCCACCGAGCAGCCGCCGTCCACCACCGAGGCGTGCGAGGACCTCCCGTTCCAGCCCTGCGGCCAGGAGCCGGCGCCCAACACCGACGGCCGGCGCTGCCTCGACGGGTTCGCCGACTTCGACGAGGACCCGGCCAACGGGTGCGAGGCAGAGCCCGACCAGCTCCCCGAGGGAACCGAGCTGATCGACGAGCTCTCCGCCAACCTGGTGCCGGCCGACGACGTCGACACCTTCGTGGTCGAGGTGGCCGACAACCTCAACTTCCCCTGCGATGGCCGCCTCACCATCACGCTCACCGCACCGCCTGGGGTCACCCAGCGCGTGTCGCTCCTCGACGCGTCGGGCCAGGTGCTGGGCCAGGCGATCAGCGCCGACGAGGTCCCCGGCACGGTGTCGGTCACCGAGCCGGGAGGGTGCTTCGGCGACGACGCCCAGACCCTGAGCGTGCGCGTGGAGTCGGTGGGCACCGAGCGCAGCGCCGAGAACTACCTGCTCACCCGCCGGGGCGACTTCTGATGCCGAGGGCGGACCCTGTCTAGGGTGCCGCCCATGGCCCACCCGCGTCTCGGCTTCACCTTCGCCAGCCTCATGCCGCTCGGCCCGGCGTTGGCCGTCGACACCGCACGCCAGGCGGCCGACCTCGGCTACCGGTCGTTCTGGACGGCCGAGACCACCGGGCCGGAGGCGTTCTCGGTCCTCGCCGCCGCCGGAGCCGCGGCGCCGGGGCTCGACCTGGGCACCGGCGTGCTCGCCCTCCAGCTGCGGACGCCGATGCTGGCCGCCATGGGCGCGGCCACGCTCCAAGCCCTGCACCCCGACGCCGACATCCTCCTCGGCATCGGCATCTCCTCGCCCGTGGTCACCGAGCGCTGGCACGGCACCCCCTACGGCGAGCATCCCCTCAGCCACGTCCGTGAGTACGTCACGCTGGTCAAGCAGTGCCTCACCGGCGAGAAGGTCGACTTCGACGGCGACCACTACCGGGTCAAGGGGTTCCGCCTCGGCCTGCGCCTCGGTGACCGCCGACCCAAGGTGGTGGTGGGCGCGCTCGGTCCCGCCATGTTGCGCCTGGCTGGCGAGTTTGCCGACGGCGTGCTGCTCAACTACCTGCCGGCCTCGCACGTGCCGTGGTCGGTCGAGCAGGTGCGCGCCGGCGGGGACGCCGACATCTACGCCTACGTGCACGCCGGGGTGGGAGACCGCGACCAGGGCATCGACAAGGCCCGCCGGGACCTGTTCTCCTACGCCGTGGTCGACGCCTACGCCGCGTCGTTCACCCGGGCCGGGTTCGGCGACGAGGTGGACGAGATCCGACAGCGCCACGCAGCGGGCGATCGCGAGGGCGCGCTGGCCGCGGTCTCCGATCGCATGTGCGACGCGATCGACGTGCTCGGGTCGGCCGACCTGGTGCGCGACACGTTCCGGGCCTACACCGCGGCCGGGGTGGACGTGCCCGTGCTGATGCCGCTGCCGTGGGGCGGCGAGCGCCACGAGGTGATCGCCGACACCATGCAGGCCGCCGCCCGGGCCTGATCTCCCAGCCCACGCGGGGTACGACACGGCGCCGGGGGGCCTCGGTAGGGTGCGGCCATGGAGCTCCTCGATCGGGTGGCGGTCGTCACCGGTGGCGCCAAGGGGATCGGCTACGCCCTCGCCGAGGCGTTCCTGGCCGAGGGGGCCCGCCACGTGGTGGTGGTCGATCTGTCGCCGACCGAGATCGACGGCGCCGCGACCCGGCTCGGGGAGCGAGCCCACGGGTTCGCGACCGACGTGAGTGACGGCGCCGCCGTGGCCGAGCTCGTGACCGCCGTCGAGGACGCCTACGGGCCGATCGACCTGTTCGTGTCCAACGCCGGCATCGGCGCCGGAGCGGGCATCGAGACCGACGAGGCCACCTGGGACCGCATCTGGCGGGTGAACGTGCTGGCCCACGTGCACGCCGCCCGTGCCGTGCTGCCGTCCATGCTCGCCCGCGGCGAGGGTTACCTGCTCTCCACCGCATCGGCGGCCGGGCTGCTCACCCAGATCGGCGACCTGCCCTACTCCGTCACCAAGCACGCCGCCGTCTCCGTGGCCGAGTGGCTCGCCATCACCTACGGCGACCGTGGCATCAAGGTCTCGTGCCTGTGCCCGCAGGGCGTGCGCACCGACCTGCTCGCCACCGCCATGGGTCTCAGCTCGGTGGAGACCGTGGTGGCACAGGGCTTGATCGAGCCGGCCGACGTGGCCGTCGCCACCGTGGCCGGCCTGGCCGCCGAGGAGTTCCTGATCCTCCCCCACCCCGAGGTGGCTGATTACTACCAGCGTCGGGCGGCCGACACCGATCGCTGGCTGGCCGGCATGCGGCGGCTTCAGGCACGGATCCTGGGCGCGCTCGACGCCGCGCCACCCGGAGCGGGAGCCGGCGCACCGTGACCCGGCGCCCGTCCCCCCTCGACGACGGCCTGGCCGCGCTGGGCCTCGAGATCGGCCAGCTCGTGCGGTTCCGCGGCCACACCGACAAGCGGTTCCACGACGGCGTGGTCCTGCGCCGCGAGCGCGACGGATCGGTGGGCCTGCGAGACGAGCGGGGCCGGGCGCGCGCCATCCCCATCGACGACATCGAGATCCGAGTGCTCGGTCCCCGGGGCGGCGAGCAGTGGATCGCCCTGTGCGACGCCGGCGGCGGGCTCCAGCTCGGCCTGTTCTGACCCGGTGCACCGGCCGACCGTCGCCGTCTACGAAGCCGAGGGGGCCGGGTACGCCGCCCGGCGGGGTGCGCCGAGCGAGACCCTGGCCCGGGCGTTCGCCGAGGCGGTGGGGCCCGGCGGGCTCCGCCTCGACCTCGGCTGCGGACCCGGTCGCCACCTGTCCCTGATCGGACGACCGGCGGTGTGCGCCGACGCCGCCGGGGCGATGGTCCGGGCCTCATCGCAGATCGCGCCCGACGTGCCCGGGGTGCAGGCCGACCTGGCCGACCTCCCCTTCGGCCGCCACGTGTTCGACGGCATCTGGGCGTCGAAGGCCCACCAGCACCTGCACGCCGCCGACCTCCCGCTGGCGCTCGCCGACGCCCACCGCGTGCTCCGAGTGGGCGGGCGCTTCGACCTGACGATGTTCGCGGGCGCGCCCGACTCCCCCTGTGCCGAGGAGGTCTCGACGGTCGCCTCGGGCGACGACCTGCCGGGGCGCCTCTTCACGTGGTGGGACCCGGACCACCTGCGGGCGGTGGTGGAGGCCGCGGGGTTCGAGGTGATCGCGCTCGAGCTGCACGGGCACCAGGTGCGGAGCGTGCGCATCGAGATCACCGCCGTCGCCCGGCGGGCCCTGCCCGACCACGTGGGCCCCGACCTCCGGCTGCTGTGCTGCGGCCTCAACCCGTCGCTGCACGCGGCCGACGCCGGGGTGGGCTACGTCACGGGGTCGAACCGCTTCTGGCGGGCGATGGCCTCCGCGGGCCTGGCCACGCGAGACCGCGATCCCCGCCACCTCGCCCGGGTGGATCGCATCGGCATGACCGACCTGGTCAAGCGGCCCACGGCTCGCGCCGACAAGCTCTCCGCCACCGAGTACCGCGAGGGCGTGGTCCGCCTCGAGGCGCTGTGCCGCTGGCTGCGACCCGGCGCGCTGGCGGTGGTGGGCCTGGCCGGATGGCGTGCGGCGGTGGATCGCCGTGCTGCGGTGGGCTGGCAGCCCGACCGGCTGGGCGGGGTGCCGGTCTACGTGCTCCCCTCCACCAGCGGCCTCAACGCCCGGGTGCCGCTCGACGACCTGGCCCACCACCTCCGCACCGCCGCCGCCGGCCCCTGAGACCAGCGCTGGCTCGCCGCCCACCCCGGGACTCGCAGCCAGATGCGTTGGCGCAGAATCTGCGCAGATTCTGCGCGCGACATTTCCGTCAAAGCGGTCGGGCCGCCTGCCGCCATCGTTCTGGGTAGCGATCTGGCTCGCATCCAGCCAGACCCCTACCCAAAGCCTGCCGCCATCGTTCTGGGTAGCGATCTGGCTGGCGGCGAGCGCCGATCGCGACGGAAACCCGGACGAGGGGCACTGGCGGGCGGGCGGCGGGGCGGGCGGCGGGGCGGGCGGCGAACCTGGCGCGAGCACCCTGGCTCGGGCTGCGACACTGGGCGGCATGGCTCGTCGCACGAAGATCATCGCCACCATCGGACCGGCGTCGGACTCCGAGGCGATGATCCGCACGCTGGTGGAGGCGGGCATGGACGTCGCCCGCATCGGGCTGGCCCACGGCACGCTCGACGAGGCCATCGAGAAGTTCCGCCGGGTGCGCCGGGTCGAGCAGTCGCTCAAGCGCCCCATCGGCACCATGATCGACCTCCCCGGGCCCAAGGTCCGCGCCGGCCACATGCCAGAGGGCGGGCTCGTGGTGGAGGAAGGCCAGGTCATCCGCCTCGCACCTGGCCACGACGCCTCCACCAGGGAGCTGCTCCACGTCGACCACGAAGGGCTCCTGGTCGACATGCACGTGGGCGATCCGGTCGCCTTCGGCGACGGCCTGGTGGTGGCCGAGGTCACCGACCGCACGTCCGAGCACCTCCTGGCTCGCGTCACCCACGGCGGCCTGCTCCTCGGCCGGCCCGGGGTGCACATCCCGTCGGACCGCCTCCGCATCCCGTCGCCCACACCCGACGACCTGCGCATGCTCGACGCCTTCGTGGAGGAGGGCGTCGACATGGTGGCGCTGTCGTTCGTGCGCTCGGCCCACGACATCCGCCGCCTCGGCGTGGAGCCCCACCCGCGCGGCCCGCTGGTCATCGCCAAGATCGAGACCCGGGCCGCGGTCGACAACCTCGACAGCATCATCGAGGCGTCGGGCGGCGTGATGATCGCCCGCGGCGACCTCGGTGCCGAGATGCCCATCGAGGAGCTGCCCCACCTCCAGAAGCGCATCCTCCAGCGCTGCATCACCCTCGGCCGACCGGCCATCACCGCCACGCAGATGCTCGAGTCGATGGTCACCGCCCCGTCGCCCACCCGCGCCGAAGCCTCCGACATCGCCAACGCCGTGTTCGACGGGTCCAGCGCGCTGATGCTCTCGGGCGAGTCGGCGGTGGGCCACGACCCCGCCAACGCCGTGTCCACCATGTCGCGCATCGCGGCCCGAGCCGACGACGAGTTCGACTACGACGCCTGGGGCGCCAAGGTCCACAAGATCGCCGCCACCCTCCAGCCCCACATCGACGACACGGTGACGCTGTCGATGACCAACGCCGCCTGGCGGGCCGCCCTCGAGGCCGGCGCCAGCGCCATCATCTGCATCACCCGCACCGGCTTCACCGTGCGCTCGATCGCCCGCTTCCGCCCCCAGGCAAAGATCCTCGGGTTCTCCACGGACCAACAGACGCTGCGTCAGCTCACCCTCAGCTGGGGAGCCACGCCCATGTACCTCGACGTCGACCAGCAGGCCGACAACGCCGTGGCCCGAGCGGTGGAGAGCGCCCGCGAGTCCGGCGAGATCCGCCGGGGGGACCTGGTGGCCGTGCTGTCCGGGTCCCGTGAGTACCCGGGCCAGGCCACCGACACCCTCCGCCTCATCCCCATCAAGTAGCCGTCACCCGAGCGAGCGGAGCACGGCGAGGAGCTCGGCGGGCGTGTGCACCAGGTGATCGGGACCCACCGCCGCGAGCTCGCCCTCCTCGGCGAAGCCCCAGGCCACGGCCACGGTCACGCAGCCGTTGTCCCGGCCACCGTCGACGTCGTGGCGCCGGTCGCCCACCATGGCCACCCGGGCCGGGTCGGGGCCGCCGAGCTGGGCCAGGCCGTCGGCCACGATCACCGACTTGGACCTCGGGATGCCGTCGGCCACCCCACCCGCCACCACCCTGAACCGGTCGGCGATGTCGAAGTGCTCCAGGGTGGTGACCGCCTGGGGAACCGGCTTGGCCGTGGCCAGCGCCAGCGCGATGCCGTCGGCCACGAGCGCATCGAGCACCTCGATCACCCCCACGATGAGCTCGGCCTGGAACAGCCCCACCTCCACGTGGCGGGCGCGGAACGCCAGCACCGCCTCGTCGTGGAGGTGGTCGGGGATGCCGTGGCGGGTGAGGTTGTCGCGGATGGCGGGGCCGATCATCCAGCGCAGGTCGACGTCGTCGGCCACCGGGTGCCCCACCGCGTCCATGGCGTGGCGGAACGAGCCCACGATCCCCTCCTCGGGGTCGGTCAGGGTCCCGTCGAGGTCGAACAGCACGGCATCGAGCACGGTGATCGACCGTAGCGGCCGACCCCGGCCGTGCGGCGCGGTAGACCAGGGAGGCGGACATCTCGCCCACCTCGGAGGACCCTCGTGCTGCTGCAGGACCGGATCGTGCTGGTCACGGGCGTGCTGACCCCGTCGTCGATCGCCTTCTCGTGCGCCCGCCTGGCCCAGGAGCAGGGGGCGACGGTGGTGCTCACCTCGTTCGGCCGGGCCCTGCCGGTCACGCGTCGCGCCGCCCGCAAGCTCCCCACCGAGCCCGAGGTGCTGGAGCTCGACGT
>CAZIVZ010000176.1:0-7134 GCA_964542495.1 uncultured Aquihabitans sp. | reverse complement strand
CTCGGCGTCGATGGTGGCCACGTGCTCGGCGTCGTGGCGGTCGGCCAGCCAGCGGGCCGCGCTCGACGCGGCGTCACCCGCGTCGTTCCAGCCCTCGAACGCAGCCACCAGGACCGGTCGGCGGAGCTTGGGGCGGTGGTGCCAGCGGAGCGCGCTCACCCCCTCCACGCTATCGACCGCTCCGGTCGGTGGGGTGGGCACCATCGGCGCCAGGACAGCAACCCTTCAGCGGATGGTCATCCGGTGGGAACCTGGCGGTCGGCCGGACGCAACACCCGGTCCGTACCGTCGCTGGCATGCCACGACTCCCCTCACTGATCCGTGGCCTCGGCGCAGCTGGAGCGACGGCGAACGCCCGGGCCGAACTGGAATCCGAACACGTCCGGTGCGTGCAGGCTGCCCTGCTGGTGAAGCACCTCGAGAGCTCAGGCCGCGGCCACCATCCCCTGGGGTCGGCTGCCGCCGAGGCACGGGTCGCCTGACGACCCGCCGTACCGTCGCCGGGCCTCGGATGTCCCCCCGAGGCCCGGCCGACGGATCGGTCACCGTCTCTGCCTACGATCGGTCCCCATGGCCGTGCACGTGGAGATCGCCGACGAGGTCACCGACGAGCTGGTGGCGGCCTTCGCCCGCCTGATCCCCCAGCTCTCGCGCTCGTCACCTGCCCCGTCTGCTGCCGCGCTGGGTGAGATCGTCGCCTCGCCGGCCACGCACCTCCTCGTCGCCCGCGACGACGCTGGAGCCGTGCTCGGCTCGCTCACGCTGGTGCTGTTCCGCATCCCCACCGGGCTGCGGGCCTGGATCGAGGACGTGGTGGTCGACGACGCGGCTCGCGGCCAGGGCGTGGGCGAGGCGCTCAACCGCTACGCCATCGACGTGGCCGCCGAGCGCGGCGCCCGGTCGGTCGACCTCACCAGCCGCCCCAGCCGCGAGGCCGCCAACCGCCTCTACCGCCGCCTCGGCTTCGAGCCCCGCGAGACCAACGTCTACCGCTACCAGGGCTGACCCTGAATGGTGGTGCTGTACACTGGTGCTGTATGTCGGCAACCCGGACCCAGATCTACCTCACCGAGGAGCAACGGAGATCAGGCCTGGCCGAAACCGCCTCCACTACTCGGTCGTCACCCGGGCTGAGCTCTTCGCCGGGAACACGGCGACCGACCTGGCAGCTCAGCTCCTCGCGCCGTTCCGGGAGATCGCCGTCGACCGTGCCGTCGCCGAGCGTGCCGGCCGCGTCGCGCGGGAGTTCGGACTTCGCCTGCCCGACGCGCTGATCGCGGCGACGGCGCTCGAGAGCGGCCTTCAGTTGTCCACCCGGAACACCAAGGGCTTCGAGCGGGTCAGGGGTCTACGCATGCGCGAACCTCGCTGAGCATGGAGCGGGACCTCGCGTGGGACGGCTGTCGCGACGTGCGGGAGCCCGGCCGGTCTGACCGCCGCCCGCGCTCGGCTGATGGAGAGATCGTCACCGAGGCCCGGCCACCGGACGAACTGGCCCCCGACTGCGCGCGTTGCGTGGGCCTGTGCTGCGTGGCGCTGCCCTTCGGCGCGGGCGCCGACTTCCCGTTCGACAAGCCGGCCGGGCAGCCGTGCCCCAACCTGGCCGAGGACCACCGGTGCACCATCCACGACCGGCTCCGACCCTCGGGGTTCCCGGCGTGCGTGGCCTACGACTGCGTCGGGGCAGGTCAGCACGTCACCCAGATCAGCTTCGGCGGGACCGACTGGCGGCGGGACCCAGCGGTGGCCGAGCCGATGTTCGCCGCCTTCCGGGCCCTGCGCCCCGTGCACGAGCTGCGCGCGCACGTGCGCGAGGCCCGGGGATGGGCGGAGGCCGGCGAGGTGCACGCGGCGCTCGATGCGGTGGCGGCAGACCTGGCGTCGCTGGGCGCGATGGCGCCGTCGGACCTGGCGGCGCTCGACGTGGGCGCGTGGCGAGGCGAGGTGGCGCCACTGCTCCGGCGGGCCAGCGCCCTCGTGCGCGCCGCGGTGCGGGCGGAGGCGGACGCGGAGGATCTCGCCGGGGTCGACCTGGTGGGGGCGGACCTCTCCGGACGGGACCTGCGCGCTGCGGATCTTCGGGGTGCGCTGCTGGTCGCTGCCGACCTGCGGGGAGCGGACCTGCGGTGGGCCTGTCTGCTGGGGGCGGACCTGCGAGGCGCCCGCCTCGGCGGTGCCGACCTGAGCGATGCCCTCTTGCTCACCCGCTCCCAGCTGGAGTCCGCCGTGGGCGATGGCTCCACCCGCGTGCCGGTGCACCTGGTGGCGCCTGCCCACTGGTGAGATCCCGTGCGGTCAGCGGCAGTCGACGGCGACGGCGAGAGCCGCGCAGACCGCACCCATGCGCTCGTCGCTCAGGCGCCCGAGGCGCTCGACCAGGACGCCGAGGGACACGCTCTCGACCGAGTCGAGGTTGACCGCGCTCGGGCGCGGAACGGGGTCGGCCCCTGGTTCGAGCACCACCTCGCTCGGTAGCCCGCGGATGGTGGTGGTGCACGGGGCGACCAGAGCCCGGCCCAGCCGGGGGATGGCGACGTCGCGGCTGAGCACCACCACCGGGCGGCGGCCGATCCCGGGCAGCTCGCACCACCACAGCTCCCCTCGCCGGGGGTGGTCGATCACGAGGTGGCCGCGGCCGCCCGGAACGAGGCCAGGTCCCCCCACTCGTCGGCTTCGCCCAGCGGGTGCTGGTCGTACGCGGCGTAGGCCCGATCGATCTCCGATCGCCGGTGCTGCGCCAGTAGCGCATCGAGGGCCAGGTCCAAGAGGGCGGCATCGGTGGCGGCTCCGCTCGCCTCGCGGGCGCGGGTCAGGAGATCGTGGTCGACTGTCGTGCTGACTCGGGTTCGGGCCATGGCATGATCGTGGCACGCACGGGGCATGTCGGCAAGCGGACCAGCGGCGATCACGATGGCTCCGCCGGCCGAGGCGACACGCGGCGCAGCAGGGCCGCCTCGGCCTCGTCGTAGGGCCGCCCGTCGGGGTGGAGCAGCTCGTGGAACCAGCCGCGATCGGGCTTGTCCCGGCGCATCCACGACGTCCACGAGTACTTGGTCTGGGTTCGGCCGTCGACCAGGCCCCAGGTGTAGGCACCCACGCCCTCGTCCCGGAACACCTCGGCCAGCGCCACCGGTGAACCCGGGCGCCCCATCCACTCCGTGCAGACGAGGGGACGCCCGTGCGCGCTGAGCCCCCGGATGGCCTGTCGCAGGGTGTCGGCGCCCCCGTAGCAGTGGAAGGACACCACGTCGGAGCGCTCGAGCGCCGTGCGGGCCACGCGGCTGGCTCGCTCGGGATGGCGGTGGGGTGACTCGTACACGCCGACGGTGAGGGGCTGGATCGGGTCGACCTCGGCGGCCCAGTCCCACACCTGCTCGAGCAGGTCGCCCACCAGCTCGCGCTTGCGGGCGGGGTCGCGTCGGGCGTGGGCGAAGTTGGGGCTGTCGGGTTCGTTGAAGAGGTCCCACGCCACCACCCGCTCGTCGTGGCCGAAGCGGTCGACGACCGCCTCCACGTAGGGGCGGAGGCTGGACCAGCGGCTGCGGTCGGCCAGGACCGCAGCCCCAGGACCCTGGAGCCAGGTGGAGTTGTGGATCCCCGGACGCGGGTCGCGCTGGGGGCCCGGCCTGGGGTCGGGGTCCCAGATCCCGTCGAAGAGGACCGGCATCACCGAGATGCCGTGCCCGGCGCCGAGGTCGAGCACCCGGTCGACCCGGTCGAGGAAGCCGACGGGATCGACGAGCCACGCCAGGTCGTGCAGGAACAGGCGGATCGAGTTCATGCCGACCACCTCGGCGGCCCAGCCCAGCTCCCGGTCGATCGCGGTGGGGTCGAAGGTGGCCTCCTGCCACAGCTCGAGCTGGTTGCCGGCCGTGGAGGGGGTGAAGTTGCACCCGAGCAGCCAGCCGGTGGAGTCCGCCCAGCTCTGCGCCCGATCGGTCGACCAGCGGGCCCGCGGTCGCACGTCGACCGGGCGACCGAGCCCGTACGCCCGAGCGTTGGCCGCGACGGCGCGTCCGACGGCTCGGGTGCGGCTGGTCACGACCGGACCCTAGCCATCGCCCGCGAGCGCTCCGCCGTGACCAGGCCGCGCGGGATCGGTCAGCCCTTGGCGTCGGACCAGCGGGCGATGACGGAGACGTCGGCCACGAATCGCACCGGGGTGCTGGGCGCCCAGCGCCGCGCCGCTTCCTGGAGGCATCGTTGGAGAAGGCCGGCCACCTCGGCGCCGGTGGCCACGGGGGTGTGGACGAGCAGCTCGTCGTGGAGGCAGAGCACGATCCGAGCATCGGTGCCGGTGCCCACGTCGCCCAGCCGAGCCCGCACGGTGACCGCCCAGACCTTGAACAGCTCCGCCGCCGCGCCTTGGATGAGGGCGTTGCGCCCGTAGCGGCCCCGGGCTCCGGCCCGGGTGCGTGCCGCGCGCTCGTCGGTCCCGTCGTCGTCCAGGGTGCCGAACCGGATGAGGCGGCCGCCGTGCGTGCGCAGGTCGTGGCCCGCCTGCCCGGAGCGGTCGGCCTCCTCGAGCATCCCCATGGCGACCGGGTAGCTGGCCCGCAGCCGGGGAAGGAGCTGGGCGCCCAGCCCGGTGGTCTGGCCGTACATGGTGCCGAGCACCGCCACCTTCGCCCTGGCCCGGTCGACCCCGAGCTGGCGGGCCACGGGCAGGGAGAGGTCGTCGTCCTGGGTGGCCCGGGCGAGGGCGGCGTCACCCGAGACGGCGGCCAGCACCCGGGGCTCGATCTGGCCCAGGTCGGCGCGCACGAACACGTGCCCGAGCTCGGCCTTCACCGCGGGGCGCAGGCCGGCTGGCAGGTTGTGCAGCCCGGCCGACGCCGTCATCCGCCCCGCGGCACCATCTGCACCGGACCACTCGCCGCGCAGGCGACCGTCTCCGCCGACGTGCTCGTCGAGCCAGCCGTAGCCGTAGGTGGTGGCGATGCGCTCGGCCTTGCGCCACGCGAGGAGCGCCCCCACCACGGGGTGCGCGTCGCGGAGCTGTTCGAGCCGCCCCGCCCGCGTGTCGGGTACCTCGATGCCCACGAAGCGCAGGAGGGATCGGACCTGGCCGGGGCTGCGCAGGTCGAAGGTGCCGCCAGGGGGCAGGTGGCGCAGGACGTCGGCGTCTCGGCGGGCTCGCTGCTCGGCCGCCTCGGCGTCGTTCCGGGGCCGGGGGCCGACGTGAGCGGCAACGAGGGACTCGACCTCGCTCCGGTCCACGGGCAGCCCGTCGGCCGTGAGCTCGGCGCAGAGCAGCTCGGCGGTGGACTCGGCGCGGGCGGTGCGCACGGCGGCGGGCCGGTCGGTGGTGATGGCGGCGAGGCGGTGGTGCTGGGCGTCGGCCGCGGTGACGGCCAGCTCGGCCCAGCGGGCCAGGTGGCTCGGGTCGTCCGCCCACCTGCCGCCGATCCAGGTGGCCCTCAGGTGGCCATCGGGTTGGATCGGGTCGTCGGTGCCGTCCTCGTCCTGCTGGGAGAAGAGGTCGACGGGGCCGAGCCGGGGGATGTCGGTGGTGGGGAGCTCGTGGAGCTCGGCCCAGATGCGGCCGGGGTCGGCTGCCCAGCCACCGAAGAGGAGCCGGTGCACGGCGGCCAGGTCCCATGCGGTGGCGACGCGCAGGCCGCCGGCAACCAGGACGCGGGCGGTGGCCTGGGACCACAGGGCCCACCGAGGGCGGAGGGCGGCCTCGACGGCGCGGACGGCCTGGATCGGGTCGATGGTGTGTGCGGCCATGGCGACGGCGCCGGTCGTGGTGGCCAGCCCGACTCCCACGACGGGGTCGATGGCCAGGCCGACGAGCGCACCCCGCTCGGCCCCCAGCACCGCGAGGTGCGCGGCCAGCTCGTCGGCGTCCACCCCGGCACCCTGCCACCCCGTGCGCGGGGACGTCGGCGAGGAATCTCCAACGATTCTACGGAAGTTATGTCAACCGGCGGAGAATCTCCGCGGATTCGTCGGGCGTTATGTCAACCGGCGCAGAACCTGTGCAGATTCTGCGCCAACGTGTCGCCGGATCAGGACGGGAGGAGGCCCTCGTCGGCCACGACGGCGGCGAGATCAGGCGCCCGGCGCACCTCCACCACCCCGTGCACCAGGGTGCCGTCGACCTCCAGGTCCGCAGCGGTGATCGAGGTCGCCCCCTGCACCACCTCGTTGATGCGGCTCACCATGGCGGCCCGCCCGGACTTGGCCGCCGCCGCGTCGCGGAACGACCACGCGATCAGCAGCGTGCGGGCGTCGCCATCGCCGCCCACCCCGAGTCCCCCCACCTGGGCCGCCGAGCGCTTCTTGGCCGCCCGTTCCAGGACCAGGCTGTAGGCGCCGTCCTCGCGCAACCGCTCCACCACGTCCCGCACATCGTCCTGCGACGCCAACCCGCCGTCGCCCCCCGGGTCGAGCAGGTCGCTCGCCTCGCGCTCGGTGCCTCGCGCCAGGGCGAGGCGGTCATCGGTGGCCGCCAGCCGCCCGGTGGCACCGACCTCGCTTCCCGTCACCTCCGCCGGGTCGAACGAGCCGGTGAACACCGAGCGGTCGCCGTCGGAGAGGGCGCAGGCGATGTCGCCGGGGGCCACGCCCGTGCGGGCGGTGAAATCGTCGACGGTGGCGAGCTCGGAGATCCGGTACCGGAAGCTCAACGGGTCGGGGATGGCGCCCGTCTCCTCGAGCGACGTGCCCAGGTCCTCGAGCGACGCCCCGTCGTCGAACCCGGCACCGCGCGCCTGCACGAGATCGGTGCCCGACAGCACCTGGCGCTCCCCGGAGGGGAAGTGGGCGAGGAGATCGGTCAGGCACGGGCCACCGTTCGACGGGCCGTCGCCACCCCGGGTGAGCGCGAACACCAGCACCAACACGACGAGGACCCCACCACCAGCGGGCAGCAGCCATCGGGGCAGGCCGGCCAGCACACCGCCGGATCCACCCGACGACCCGTCTCGCCGGGTGCCAGCCGAGCGCCGCCCGTCGTCCCAGCCCGCACGCTCACGCTCACGCTTGCGGTTCTCGCTGCTCCGGGCAGGACGCGAAGGAGCGGGATCGTTCCGGCGGGTCGGGTCGGTCATCTCCACCAGCCTGCCCGATCGGCACCACCGAACCCGAGCCGCCCCCGCCGAGCGGGGGGCGCCTCAGCCCTTCGGC
>CAZIVZ010000175.1:0-7151 GCA_964542495.1 uncultured Aquihabitans sp. | reverse complement strand
AGAGCGGCCACCTCGTGGACCGCGTCATGGACTCCAACGACCAGGAGCGCGAGCGCGGCATCACCATCCTCGCCAAGGCGGCGTCGGTGCAGTGGGGCGACGTGAAGATCAACCTGGTCGACACCCCGGGCCACGCCGACTTCGGCGGTGAGGTCGAGCGGTCGCTCGAGCTGGTCGACGGGGTGGTGCTGCTGGTCGACGCGGCCGAGGGCCCGCTCCCGCAGACCCGCTACGTCTTGTCGAAGGCGCTGGCCGCCGGGCTCCCGGCGATCCTCGTCCTCAACAAGGTCGACCGCCAAGACGCCCGTCCCGACGAGGTCCTCGACGAGGTCTACGAGCTGTTCATGGACCTCGGCGCCTCGGACGAGGACATCGAGTTCCCGATCATCTCGGCCATCGCCCGCGACTCCAAGGCCGTGGTGGGGATCGGCATGCCCGGCGAGGGGGACGACCTCACGCCGCTGCTCCAGTGCATCGTCGACAACGTGCCGGCGCCTCAGGTCGACGCCGGCGGACCGCTCCAGGCGATCGTCACCAACCTCGACGCGTCCGACTACCTCGGGCGCCTGGCCATCGGGCGGGTCATCCGGGGCACCATGCGCAAGGGCGAGCGGGTGGCCCTGCTCGACGAGGAGGTCCTCGAGGGGGGCAAGCCCGTGGAGCGCAAGCTCGGCAGCCTCATGGGCTTCACCGGCATCGGTCGAGACGACGTCGACGAGCGCGTGGCCGGCGATCTGTTCGTGGTGGCCGGCTTCCCCGAGGTCGAGATCGGCGACACCCTGGCCGACCCGTCCAACCCCGAGGCCCTGCCCCGCCTCAGCGTCGACGAGCCCGTCCTGCGCATGACCTTCGGCGTGAACACCTCGCCGCTCGCCGGCAAGGAGGGCAAGTACCTCACGTCCCGGCACCTGCGTGACCGCCTGGAGAAGGAGGTGCTCGGCAACGTGTCGATCCGCCTCGAGGACACCGACTCCCCTGACGTGCTCGAGGTGGCCGGGCGTGGCGAGCTCCAGCTGGCCGTGCTCATCGAATCGATGCGCCGCGAGGGCTACGAGCTCCAGACCAGCCGGCCCGAGGTGATCGTCAAGGACATCGACGGCAAGCGCAACGAGCCGCTCGAGCGCGGGGTGTGCGACGTACCCGAGGAGCACGTGGGCACCGTCACCCAGGCCCTGGCCCCGCGCAAGGGCCGCGTCACCGACCTCCGCCCCGGCGACCCCGGCCGCACCGTGATCACCTTCGAGGCCCCGGCGCGAGGGCTCATCGGCTTCCGCAGCCTGCTGCTCACCGCCAGCCGGGGCACGGCGCTGCTCCACACGCACCACGCCGGGTGGACGCCCTGGGTGGGAGACCTGCCCCACCGCCAGGGCGGCGCCATGATGGCCGACCGGCTCGGGGTGACCACCGCCTACGCGCTCGACAACCTCCAGTCCCGCGGCGAGCTCTTCGTCGGTCCGGGCGAGCAGGTCTACGAGGGCATGATCGTGGGCGAGAACAGCCGGCCCGACGACATGATGATCAACGTCGTGCGGGAGAAGCAGAAGACCAACATCCGCACCCACTCGGCCGACGAGGCCATCAAGCTGGTGCCGCCGAAGGTCCACACCCTCGAGTCCGCCATCGAGTTCATCGCCGAGGACGAGCTGGTGGAGGTCACCCCGAGCAGCATCCGCATCCGCAAGCGGGTGCTCAAGGAATCGGACCGCCGCCGCCTGAAGCGGTAGCGGCCCCGGCTGCGGTCAGTCCCGGCGAAGGGCCGGGTGGGGCACGTAGACCTCGGTGCCGTTGCGCCGCGTACGTGCGTCGAGGTGGGCGGCGAGGAGCTCGTAGGCCGCCTCGCCCACCATGGCGCGCAGCTCGTCGGCCAGCTCCCGGTACACGGGGCGCGATCCGCCGAAGGCCTCCTGGCCGTCGGTGCACCACCAGTGGAAGTCGTGGCCGCCCTCGCCCCAGTCCCGACGCTTCCACTCGCGCACCGTGGACGTCACGTGGCCGTGGTCGTCGGTCTCGTCGACCCGTCGCAGCGGCAGCTGCCAGCACACCTCGGGCATGACGTCGAGGTGGCGCTGGCCGTTGGCCTCGGCCGCGTGGTGGAAGGCGCACCCGAGCCCGGCCCCCGCGAAGCCGGGCCGGTTGAGGAACACGCACGCATCGTCGACCAGGAGGGTGGTGACCTCGCCCTCGTCGTTGGTCTGGGTGATGCCGTCACGCCGACCCACCTCGACGTGCTGCCACTGGTGCGCCGTGAGCCGCTCCGCCATGGCCTGGGTGTGGGCGATGTCGTCGGGTCCGGTGAAGTGGGCGCCGTAGGAGCAGCAGCCCTGAAGGGCCTCGGAGAAGTCCTCGGTGAGCACGCCCTTGCAGCCCCGGCCGAAGATGCAGCTCCAGGTGCTGGTGAGGAAGGACACGTCGAACAGCCAGGTCCGGTTCTCGTCGGGGTCCTCGAAGGAGACCCACTCGTGGAGGTCTTGGGGGTCGGTCACGGCGGCACGCTAGCGGCCGAGGTGATGGGGCCGAACACGTGGCGCGGCGGCGCCCGCCGCTGGCTACGGTCGCCGCCGTGGACGCGGTGGTGCAGCGAGCGACGGCCGACGACGTGGCCGGCATGTGGGAGTGCTTCCGGCTCGGGTTCGGCGCGAGCGAGGCCGACCGCGAGGACTGGATCCGGGGGCTCGACCCGGATCGGGCGGTGGTGGTGCGCGACGAGGGCGGCGAGGTGGCGGCGGCCGCCCACATCCGCCCGTTCGAGCAGTGGTTCGGCGGTCGAGCGGTTCCGCTGGCGGGGTTCTCCCCCGTGGCGGTCCTGCCCGAACACCGTGGCCAGGGCTGGGGCCGAGCCGTGACCGCGGGCCTCTACCCGGACCTGCGAGACCGCGGCGAGGTGATCGCCGGGCTGTTCCCGGCATCGGTGGCGCTCTACCGCAGCGTGGGCTTCGAGCTCGCCGGGTCGTACGTGCACCGCCGCATCCCGGCGGCTCATCTGGCGGCCGTGCGCCTGGGGCGAGCCGTCCGGGTTCGGCGGGGCACCGTCGACGACGTCGCTGCCGTGCACCGCTGCTACGAGCGGCTCGCCCCGCGGGTCGACGGCGCCGTCACCCGCACGGGCTCGTGGTGGACCCAGCGCCTGCCGCCGGACCTGCTGCACACCGTGCTGTACGTGGTCGACGACCCCCACCGGCCCGGCGAGCTGCGCGGCTACGGCTCCTACCGCCACGGCAAGGCCCGGGCGCCCTACGACTACTCGGTGGTGGTGTCGGAGGTGCGCGCCGACGACGGCGACGCCCTGCGGGCGCTGTGGCGGGTGATCGGCAGCAGCGGCTCGCAGGCCCCCGACGTCGAGGTGATCGGGCCGGCCGACGACCTCCTCTTCCTGCTTCTCGGTGCGGCCGACCCGCTGGCGGTTCGCAGCGAGATCCGCTGGATGCTGCGCCTGGTCGACGCCGCCGGCGCCGTGGCCGCGCGGGGTTGGCGGCCGGGCCAGCGGGGCCGGGTGGACCTCGAGATCGCCGACGAGCACGCCCCGTGGAACGCCGGGCGCTGGCGGCTCGAGGTCGACGACGGCGTTGCCTCGCTGGCGCCCGGAGGGGCCGGGACGGTCGAGGTGGGCATCGGGGCCCTCTCGTCGTGGTGGGCCGGCTACGCCCGCGCTCGGACCCTGGCCGCCACCGGGTTGCTGCGCACCGCCGACGATGCCGCCCTGGCCACGTTGGATGCCGTCGGCGCCACGTCACCCCCCGTCCTCGTCGACTTCTACTGATCATGCGACCGATGCCCCGACACCTCGCCTGCCTCCTGGCCCTCGGGGCCGGGATCGGGGTCGCGCTCGCCGGGTGCGGTTCCGTCGGCCGGGAACAGGCTGCGGTCGACCCGGTGCCCAGCACCTCGACCACGAGCACCACATCCACCAGGTCGTCCTCGACCGCCACGTCGTCGACCTCGACGTCCACCTCCGTGGTGACGCCGACCACCACCTGGATCCCGATCGGGGTGGACTGCTCGTCGCAGCCGCTCCTGCGGTGGGACACGGTGCCCGAAGCCCGGCCCACTCCCGAGGAGGCCGTCCGGTGGTGGACCGACCAGCCCCTCCCGGTCACCGCGGGGCGGGTGCTCGTGCTCGCCGACGACGAGGTCCGCCTGGTGGGCGACCCGACAGCGATCGACCCGGTGTACGTGTCGGTGCGAGACGGGGTTCCGGCGTACACCTTCGGCCTGACCCACTCGGCCGAGGGCTGGCGGGCCACCCCGTTCGAGGGCTGCCGCCGCGACCTGCCCTGAGCGGGCGCCAGCCCGGTTTCAGACCGCGTCGTCGGGCTCCTCGAGGAGGTGGACGGCCTTCTCGACCGCCCGGCGGGCCCGGGTGAGGCGCTTCTCGTCGACCGGCATCTCGGACCCGCCGGCGTCGATCGACTCCCGCAGGCGCACGATGGCCAGGTCGGCAAGCTCCTCGGCGATGCCCTCCAGCCGTGCCTTGATGTCCTCGAACTCGCCAGCCATGGCGTCAGTCTCCCACCTGGGCCCGACGTCGCCGTCCGCAGCCGCTCCCACGCCTCGGCCCCATCGAACCTCACGCGCGGAACCGACAGGAACGTCGTTCCCACACACCACATTCGCCGGGTTGGGGGTGTCAGGCGAGGTGGTCGGGGTCGGCGATGGGGGTGGGTGGGGTGGCTTCCCGGGGGGCGCTGGGCAGGGCATTCACGGCGCGGATGACCTGGTGCAGGCGGCCGACATGGGTCAGGTCGAGGGCCATGGCCAGGCGCGGGAGCTCGGGTCGGTCGGCGTCGCTGCGCTCCACGGCGAACGGACCGCTGCGTTCGATCGACCCGTTCCGCAGGAGCGGACCGAAGCGGGCGTTCAGGTCGGCCACCTCGTCGTCGGTGGGCTCGGCGAGCAGCCGCAGCACGAGGCAGTCACCCACCCAGCGCAGCGAGTCGTAGTTCCGGTAGAAGCCGGTGATCTCCTCGACGGCGGCATCGACCGAGTCGGTGATCAGCACCCGGTCGAGGTCGTCGTCGGCAACCAGGCCGAGCCGCACGAGCTGTTCCTCGACGAAGCGGGCCAGTCCCTGCCAGAAGGTGCCACCGGGGATGTCCAGCAACACGATGGGCGTCGGCTCGGCCTTGCCGGTCTGCTGGAGGGTGAGCAGCTCGAAGGTCTCGTCGAGCGTGCCGAACCCGCCCGGCACCGACACGAAGGCGCGGGACTCCTTCACCAGCATCAGCTTGCGGGTGAAGAAGTACTTCATCGACACGTGCTTCGGGTCGTCGTGGATGACGTGGTTGGGCCGCTCCTCGAACGGCAGCCGGATGCTCACCCCGATCGAGCGGTCGACGCCGGCCCCCTCCATGGCGGCCTGCATGATCCCGGGGCCGGCGCCGGTGACCACCATCCACCCGCGGGCGGCCAGGGCGGCGGCGACCTCGTGGGCCTGGGCGTACTGGGGATCGTCGGTGCGGGTGCGGGCCGAGCCGAAGATCGAGACCTTGGGCGTGTCGGCGTAGTCGGCGAACAGCTTGAACGCGTTGCGCATCTCGGCCAGCGCCGCCCGGGCGATCTTGAGGTCGAGGCGATCGGTGCGGTCCTGGCCGAGGAGGACCCCCGTGGCCAGGATCTGGCGGATCTGGTCGACGTTGGCGGTCACCCCGGCGGTGGCCACCAGGGCGTCGACCGCGGCGCTGGTGGCGGCGGCGGGGTCGGGCGTGGGATCGGACAGGGTGGGATCGGTCACGGCGGGCGGGCTGCTCACGCGGGGAGGGGGCTGGTGCCGTAGAGCGTGGTGCGCTGCTCGAGGGGTCGACCGAGCGGCGCGACCAGCGCGGCGAAGCCGGCCTCGTCCATGCCCTGGCCGTGGCTGGCCCCGGCGGCCCGCGAGATGTTCTCGTCGATCAACGTGCCCCCCAGGTCGTTGACGCCGGCCTGGAGCAGCTGGCGGGCGCCGGCCACGCCCAGCTTCACCCAGGAGGCCTGGATGTTGTCGATGAAGCCGTGGTAGGCGATGCGGCCGACGGCGTGCATGAGCACGACCTCTCGCCAGGTGGGCCCGCGGCGAGCACCACGCTGGAGGTAGATCGGCGAGGCCATGTGCACGAACGGCAGCGGCACGAACTCCGTGAACCCGCCGGTCTCGGCCTGGAGGTCTCGGGTGCGCACGAGGTGCCTGGCCCACGACCGGGGGTGCTCGATCGACCCGAACATGATGGTCACGTTGGACCGGAGCCCGACCTCGTGGGCGGTGCGGTGGGCGAAGAGCCACTCGTCGGTGGTCACCTTGTCGGCGCAGAGGATCGCCCGCACCTCGTCGTCGAGGATCTCGGCGGCGGTGCCCGGCAGCGTGGCCAGGCCGGCGTCCATGAGCCGGCGCAGGTAGTCGGCCAGGGGCTCGCCGAGGCGCTTGGCCCCCTCGGTGACCTCCAGGGCGGTGAAGCCGTGCACGTGCATGTCGGGCACGGCGTCCTTCACGGCGCGGGTGACGTCGATGTAGTAGTCGCCGTCGAACTTGGGGTGGATGCCGCCCTGGAGGCAGACCTCGGTGGCACCGAGCTCGTGGGCCTCGACGGCCCGCTGGGCGATGTCGTCGAGGGTCAGCAGGTACGGGGTGCCGCGCAGGTTGAGCGACAGCGGGCCCTTCGAGAAGCCGCAGAAGCGGCACTTGAACGTGCAGACGTTGGTGTAGTTGATGTTCCGGTTCGAGACCCAGGTGACGGTGTCGCCCACCACCTGGCGGCGCAGCTCGTCGGCCAGCTCGGCCACGGCGCCGACCTCGCGGCCCCGAGCACCGAACAAGGTGACGAGCTGGTCCTCGTCGGGCACGGCACCGGCCCGCACGGCATCGAGCACCTCGGCCACCGCGCCTGTGGCGCGGGCGCCGGGAACGGGCAGCAGCGGCGGTGGGTCGGACTCGGTGCCCACGTACCACTGGGTGGAGCGCCGGCCGACCAGGACCACTTCGGCGCCGTCGCCCACGTTCTTCGACTCGCCCACGGTCTGGGGGTGCACGGCGCCGGGATCGTCGCGTGCGAGGCCCTCGGCGTCGGAGCGGTCGAGGACGGCGAAGTGGAGGTCGGGGTGCAGCCACCGGTCCGGGCGGGTGGCGTGCTCGGGGTAGATCGTGAGCGACAGCGCCTTGGTGGTGCTGGTCCGTGTCACCAGCT
>CAZIVZ010000174.1:0-7188 GCA_964542495.1 uncultured Aquihabitans sp. | reverse complement strand
TCGTAGAGGCCGAAGGTGGTGGCGATGCGCTTGGCGTGGGCGTGGATCTCGGGGGCGAACACGTACTTCTTCGACGGGAGGTAGCCCGTGTCCTCCAGCAGCGGCAGGTAGACCATGGCCGCGGTGTCGCACATGGCCCCCGGGTAGCGGTTCCAGTACCAGACGCCGCCCACGTCTCCTCCGCCTTCGATGATGCGGAGGTCGTCGATGCCGGCCTGGGTGAGCCGGGCCGCGGTGACGAGCCCGGCGAACCCGCCGCCGATGCAGGCCACGGTGACCTCCTCGTGGATCGGCTCGCGCTCGGTGCGCTCCACGTAGGGGTCGTCGACGAAGTGGGCGTACCTGCCGGTGGGCTCGAGGTACTGGTCGTTGCCGTCGGGGCGCAGGCGCTTGTCTCGCTCGGCGCGGTACTTGGCCCGGAGGGCCTCGCGGTCGATCGTGGGCGCGGAGTCAGCGGTGGCAGCCATGGCGCGCAGCGTAGGCGCAGTCGCTCACAAATGTGAACGACTCACAGTTGTGTTCGGTGGGCCGAGCTCAGTCGGCCACCTGGTCGAGGCGGGCGAGGATGTCGTCGCCGTAGCGCTCGAGCTTGGTGGGGCCGATGCCGTCGCAGGCGAGCAGGGCCTTGGCGTCGGCGGGGCGGGTGAGGGCGATGCCGCGCAGCTGCGCATCGGAGAGCACGACGTAGGGCGGGTGGCCGTCGGCCTTGGCCCGCTCGGTCCGCCACGCCCGCAGCAGGCGCTCGGCCACCGCCGCCGGTCCCCACAGCTCGGTGGGCGGGGCGAGTGGGGCGGTGCGGCCACCGTGCTCCACCCGCTCGCCGTAGCGCACGGTGAGGCTGCCACCGGCGGCGAGCTGGAGGCGGGCACCCCGCCCGTCGACCTCCACCACCACGCCCTCGTAGCCTCCCAGCACCTTGAGCACCTGGCCCTCGGCGGCCACGATCCCGTCGGCCGCGGCCGCACCCGCCGCCCTGGTCTTGGGCTTCTTGAAGAGCGGCTCCACCGTGGCGCCGGCTCGCGCCGCGGCCCGGTCGGCGCCGGGCCGGGGGGCGGCGCGCTTCGGTGCGGTGCCGGCCAGCTCGGCGAGGAACGGCGAGCGACGGGTGCGGTCTCCCAGGACGGCCACCCGGTGGCGGCCGCGGGTGATGGCGACGTGCAGCACGCGGCGCTCCTCTTCGCGGTCCTCGCTGAGGCGGTGCGGGACCACGCCGTCGACCACGCCGAACACCACCACGCGGTCCCACTCGCGGCCCTTCACCCGGTGGACGGTGGAGAGGGTGACGCCCTCGGGATCGGCCTCACGACCGAACACCCGGCGCAGCCACGGCTCGAAGCCGGCGGGATCGGGGTGCAGGTCGGCCACCCCGAGCAGGCCCTCGAGGTCGTCGAGGTGGCTCGAGCCCTGACCGCCACCGGTGCGGTCGAGCATCCCCATGGCCGTGCCGAGGCCCACGTCGTCTCGCACCGCTTCGAGCACGTCTCGGGTGGTGCCCGTGCGGGCGGCGTCGACCACCAGGCCGAGGTCGTCGGCGAGGCGCAGCACCTTGGCCGCCTCCTTGTCGGGGACCTGGTCGGCCAGGCCGCGCAGCGCCGCGAGCGACCACGAGGAGCGGCGGGAGAGGCGGTCCGGGAACCACTGGGGCAGGCCGCGGGTGGGCCGGCGCATGACCTCGACGATGTCGTTGGGGTTCATGGCATCGCCGGCCACGCCAAGGCGCAGGTAGGCCAGCGCGGCGCGCATGCCGGTGCGGTCCAACACCTCGGGTCGCAGCACCGAGGTGAGCGGCACCCCAGCCTCGGCCAGCGCCACCTGCGGGGCGAGCAGCAGCGAGTTGACCCGGGCCAGCACGGCGATCGACGCGGGGGCCACCTCGGGCTCTGCGAGCCAGGTGCGCACCACGTCGACCAGGGCGGTGGCGGCGTCGTCGGGGCCGTGCTCGACCATCCGCAGGCCGTCGGGCGCGGGGTCGGCGCCGGTGCCGGCGTGGATCTCCTTGGCCACCCGGCGGTGGTTGTAGCCGAGCAGGGTGCGGGCCCCGTCGACCACCTGCACCGGGCAGCGGTAGTTGACGGTGAGCGGGTGGGCGACGGCCCCGGGGAACAGCCGGGCGTACTCGATGAGGAAGGCGGGGTCGGCGGAGTTGTGGCCGTAGATCACCTGGTCGTCGTCGCCCACGCCGAACACATCGAGCCCGGGCAGGGCCAGCAAGCGGATGAGCAGCACGTGGGCCGGCGTGAGGTCCTGGAACTCGTCGACCAGCAGGTGGCGACAGCAGGCCTGGAGGCGGCGCCGGAGCTCGCCGCTGCGCAGGAGCGCCTCGACGGCGCCGTAGACCTGGTCGTCGAAGTCGACCACACCCCGCTCGGCCAGGTGGGTGCGGTAGGGGCGGAACAGCTCGGACAGGCCATCGACGTCGTCTCGGCCGGCCTCCACGTCGGCCGGGTCGGCCAGACCAAGGCGAACGGTGCCGAGCGCCTCGAGGTAGGGGCCGATGGGGTCGGTGTTGGCCCGCCGCTGGCGCCGGCCGGGCAGCAGCGACTCCACCAGGCGGCGGCAGTCTCGCTCGTCGAGCACCCCGGGCATGGTGCCGCGGGCCTCGGTGAGGACCCACAGGCCGAGCGAGTTGAGCGTGCGGACCCGAGGCCGGAACGCCGACGTGCGCCGCTCGAGCTCGAGCTGGGCCTCCTTGTTGTAGGCCACGGCCAGCACGCCCTGGCGCTCCCAGGCGCGGTCGCCCAGGAGGTGGCGGAGCCGCTCGGTGAGGACGCGGGTCTTGCCCGACCCCGCCGGTGCGATCACCCGGGCCGGGCCGCTCAGGTGGCCCACGGCGGCCAGCTGGTCCGGCGCGAGGTCGGCCGACGGGGCCACCGGCTGGGGGGCGGGGGCCAGCTCGCCCAGCTCCACCGACTCGGCGTGGACCACGGCATGGCCGGCGACGTCGACCGCGGCGAAGGGCCGCCGGGGCCCGCCGTCGATCCAGGCCGAGGTGCCGTCGGCCAGCTCGACGTCGGCCTCGCCGTGCGGGGTGGAGGTGGCACCGGCCCGCGCCGCCTTGCGGGCCCACCACCAGACGAGCTCGCCGGTTCGACCGTCGTAGGTGTTGGCCCACACCAGGAAGTGGAGGCGATCGAACCAGGGCTCGAAGTCCGGCGACAGGCGCCACGGCTCGTCGGTGAGGTCCTGGGGCGCTCGGAAGCGGGCCGGGTCCACCGCCAGCTCGACCACCACCGGCTCCCGTGCCGCCCAGGCCTCGTGGAGCCGGGCCACCACGGCGGCGGGCTGGCGCAGGACCGCATCGTCGACCGTGACCACCGGCGCGGTGATCCAGGGTGCCGGGATGGCACCACCTTGGTCGACGACGACGCCGCGCCCGAGCGCGACCGGTCCGGGGACGGGCACCCCGTCAACCTACGCAGGGGGGCCGACAGTCGGGCGCGCCCGGGGTTCCGGCCCGCCCGAGCCGCTCCCTGCTCCGAGGCTCGTGCACGTGAGCCGCCTGACGCGGCTCGGGCGCACACACCTCGGCGGGACAGCGCGCAGAATCTGCGCAGATTCTGCGCCAACGTGTCGAGGCAGAGCAGGGGCGGGGGCTGCGAGGATGGCGGGATGGCCGGTGACGACGTCTTCCCCGATCGCAACATGAGCCAGCGGGACAAGATCGAGTTCATGCTCGAGCGCGAGGGCTGGGCCATGGACGCCGTGCGGGCGAACACCGAGACCGACCCAACGTTGCCCACCTACTCGTACACCGTGGGGTTCGAGGACCGCTTCGGCTTCCCCGAGGTGTGCATCTTCGGGCTGAGCCCGTCGGCCTGCCGGGGCCTGTTCGGCCTGGTGGCCGACACCCTGGCCGGCGGCACCGAGCTCCCGGTCGGCCCCGCGTTCATCGGCCTGCTCGACGGCGGCCAACCGTGCGCGTTCCTGCCCGTCGACGCGCCGTCGAGCGTGGGCATGTTCCCGTCGCTCGCCGAGCACCATCGCCTCGCCGGCCACCCCGACGACGCGTTCACCCTGGTACAGCTGGCCTGGCCGGATCCCGCCGGCGCCCTTCCCTGGGAGCCGGCGTTCTCCCCCGCCATGGCCCCGGTGCAGTTGCTGCTCGGCGACGCGCCAGCCTGACCGCAAACCCGAACCAGCGGGCGAACCGGTCAGACCGCCTGGAGCTCGGCGCCCAGGTAGCGGTCCCGGCACAGCGAGCGCTGGAGCTTGCCGCTGCTCGTCTTGGGCAGCGATCCCGGCACCACCAGCACCACGTCGTCGGCGGCCAGACCGGTCACCTGCTGCACCCGCACCGCGACGTCGCGACGCATGGCCGCCACGTCGTCGCCCTTGGCCTCGGCCACCACCACCACCCCTTCGTGACGCCGACCGGCCACCCCGAACGCGATCACGTTGCCGGCCCGCACCCCCTCCACCTCGGCCACGCTGCGCTCCACGTCCTCGGGGTAGACGTTGCGCCCGGCCACGATGATCACGTCCTTGATCCGCCCGCAGATGACCAGCTCGCCGTCGACGAGGTAGGCGAGGTCGCCGGTGCGGAACCAGTCGCCGTCGAACGCCGCCGCGGTGGCCTCGGGACGCCGGTAGTAGCCCGACATGACCGAGGTCCCCCGGATCTGGAGCTCGCCCACCTCACGCTCGCGGCGCACCGCGCCCGTGGCCGGATCGACCACCCGGATCTCGAGGCCGTCCACCGGGCGGCCCAGCCGGGCGAAGCGCTTCACGCCGGAGGCATCGACCGCCACCGGAGCCGCGTACTGCTCGGTCTCGAGCACGCGCTGGTCCACCGGATCGGTGCGCAGACCCGACAGCGGCTCGGGGAACGTGCCGGCGATGGACACCTCGGCCATCCCGAACGCCGGGAACACCGCGCCCGGCCGGAGCCCGTGGCGCGTCCCCGCGGCCACCAGGGCGGCGACGGTCGACGGGTCCACCGGCTCGGCGCCGTTGAGCGCCACCCGCAGGGGTGAGAGGTCGAGGCCCTCCAGGCGGCCCATCGCCCGGGCGGCCAGCACCCACGAGAAGTTCGGCCCGGCGGTGATGGTGCCCCGGTACGCGGACAGCCACTCGACCCACCGCGACGGGCTGGCCATGAAGCTCTGGGGCCCGGCGAGCACGAGGTCGACCCCGCGGACCATGGCCGAGGTGAGGATCCCCACCAGGCCCATGTCGTGGTACAGCGGGAGCCAGGAGACGGCGACGTCGGTGGTGGGATCGAGCGAGATGGCGCCGGCGATGGCGTCGACGTTGGCCAGCACGGCCCGGTGCGGGAGCATGACCCCCTTTGGGTCCGAGGTGGACCCGCTCGTGAACTGGAGGATGGCGAGGTCCTCTGGCGCGGTGGGCGGCGCCACCCACTCGGCGCCGTCGCCGACGAGGTCGTCGTAGCCGACGGTGGCCGGGTCGCCCTCCTGCGGTTCGAGGAACGGCGCCAGCTCGGCGTCCACCACGAGCAGGCGGGTGTCGGCGCCGAGGATGCGACGACGGGTCTGGTCCACGAACTCCTCGATCGAGCCCACTCGCATGGGCAGCGGCAGCACCACCACGGTGGCCCCCGCCAGCCACACCGCCTCGATGGTGGTCACCAGCTGGCGGGTGGTCGGGCCGAGGAGGGCGACGTGGTCACCCGGCAGGACGCCGTGGGCGGCCAGGGCCAAGGCCACGGCCCGGGCGTCGGCGTGGATCTCGGACCAGCGCACCGGCGAGGCGTGGTCACCGTCGACGAACGTGATGGTGCCGTCGCGACGGGAATCGGACTGGAGGCGGAGGGGGAGGGTCTGCACGGCAGTTCCGACCGGGCGGCCGCAGGGATCGTTACGTTCGGATACCGCCGGTCTCCCGGGGTCGGGCTTCGGGACGCCGCAGGGCCACAGGTACCGTGGCCGACCATGGCCGACCCGACCCCCTCCGCCGCCGCGCCCGATCTGCCCGCCCACCGCTACGACGCCGCCCTCGCCCGGGAGATCGAGGACCGCTGGCAGGACCGCTGGGAGGCTGAGGGCACGTTCCACACGCCCAACCCCACCGGCCCGCTGTCGGACGGGTTCGCCGCCGTGGCCGACCGACCGAAGCAGTACGTGCTCGACATGTTCCCCTACCCTTCGGGCGCCGGCCTCCACGTGGGCCACCCACTGGGGTTCATCGGCACCGACGTCTACGCCCGCTACCTGCGGATGACCGGCCACAACGTCATCCACACCATGGGCTACGACGCGTTCGGCCTGCCCGCCGAGCAGTACGCCCTGCAGACCAACACCCACCCGCGGGTCACCACCGAGCGCAACATCGCCAACATGCGCCGCCAGCTCCGCCGCCTCGGGCTGGCCCACGACCCGCGCCGCGCCGTGTCCACCACCGACGTCGACTTCTACCGCTGGACCCAGTGGATCTTCCTGCAGATCTTCGGCTCCTGGTACGACACCGACACCGACCGGGCCCGCCCCATCGCCGAGCTGGAGGCCGAGCTCGCCGCCGGCGCGCGCCAGCCGGCGCCGGGCACGAGCCCGGCGGGTACGCCTTGGTCGGAGCTCGACCCCGGCGGCCGCCGGGCCGTGCTCAACGCCCACCGCCTGGCCTACCTGGCCGAGGTGCCGGTGAACTGGTGCCCGGGCCTGGGCACCGTGCTGGCCAACGAGGAGGTCACCGCCGACGGCCGGTCCGAGCGCGGCAACTTCCCGGTCTACCGCCGGCCGATGGAGCAGTGGATGCTGCGCATCACCGCGTATGCCGACCGCCTGCTCGACGACCTCGACCTGCTCGACTGGTCCGACGCCATCAAGAGCCAGCAGCGCAACTGGATCGGCCGCTCCACCGGCGCCCGGGTCCGCTTCGCCACGCCTGCCGGCGACCTGGAGGTGTTCACCACCCGGCCCGACACCCTCTTCGGCGCCACCTACATGGTGCTGGCGCCCGAGCACCCGCTGGTGGCAGCCCTCACCACCGCCGAGCAGGCGCCGGCGGTCGAGGCCTACGTGGCCGCGGCGGCCCGCCGCTCCGAGCTCGACCGCCAGGCCGACGCCAAGGAGAAGACCGGCGTCCTCACCGGCTCGTTCGCCACCAACCCCGTGAACGGCGACGACATCCCGATCTACGTGGCCGACTACGTCCTCATGGGCTACGGCACCGGTGCCATCATGGCCGTGCCCGCCCACGACCAGCGCGACTTCGACTTCGCCCGCGCCTTCG